>JAMPXQ010000154.1 GCA_023701075.1 Candidatus Woesearchaeota archaeon | reverse complement strand
GACTTCACTGTCCCAAATGTTCCGTTCTCCAGGAAAGGCGTTATCTTGCCTGAATAATTTATGATGAGCTGTTTTTTTGCTCTTGACATCGCGACATATAGGAGGCGGCGTTCCTCTTCATACTTGTCGTATTCCTCTTTCACTGATTCAAGCAGCGGATGTTCGGAAGCATGGCATGGGAGGTTCTTTGAATTTGCTCCTGCGATATATACAACTTCCGCTTCCAGGCCCTTTATTGCATGGATTGTAGAGAGCGTCACCTGGTCGTCTTCAGGTTTCAGGTTTGCGTGCGTCTCTTCCATCGTCCTCTTGAGGAATTTGATATTATTCATCTTTAGCGTCTCTGAAATCTTCTCCAGCTGCTTATTCGTCCTTGTGAGGACAAATATATTCTTCCTGTCTGTCTCTTGGCTTAGGATGCTCTGTGTTATGAAGAAGCTCTCTGCATCCTCATCTTCATGAGAGAGCAATGTCACTTTGCCTTCCTCAACACTGTTTGATATCAGGTTAGGGAGCTTCATGCTGCTGATGCAGCCGTTGCATTTCTCTACTATCTTCTTTCCGCTCCTGTTATTCTCATTTAGTTCAAGGACAGCTGAAGTTGGGAAGATCTTCTGGAAATCCAATATGAATTCTATCTTTGAATCCCTCCAGCCATAGATGCCTTGCCTAGGGTCGCCGACAGCGAATAGGTTCTTTGGCGAAATCAGGCCGATGAGCTCGAACTGCAGCGAATTGACGTCTTGGAATTCATCTACAAGCATATGGTCGTACTTTGGTATATGATCCCTGTTCTTCTTGAAGAAATCAATGACATGCGTTATCTGGTCTGTGAAGTCTCTTAGGCCTTTCTCTTTTTTGTATTCATTTATCTTCTTTATTATCTTCACTGCAAGATCCCCAAAATCATGCTTGTATAATTCCATGAAAAGCTTCTCATCAGGAAGATAAGTATTCTTCTGATAATCCATAAGGGAAAAGAGATCATTCACAAGTCCAAGATAAAGCGTCCTTCGCTCTTTTGAATAGAGCTGTCTTTTTGTGTAATACATATTTATGGCATTATCTATAGGGACATTGAGCTCCTGGAGGATCCTTGTCACAAGCTCTATCTTTGTCCTATAATCTATCACTGTATATTCCTTGTCATAGATGAGGGATGCTTTTGACTTGAGTATCTTCTCGCAGAATGAATTGAATGTCTCTACCTCGATATTTGGATCATCCAGCCTTTCAAGCATCTCATGCCGGGCTTTCCTTGTGAATGTTATGCATAGGATGCTTTGTGCGTTCCTATACCTTGTCAGGAACTGCGCCCTTCTTGTCAGCACCCTTGTCTTCCCGCTCCCTGCACCAGCGATGCATAATATCTCTTTCCTATCAAAGATGACTGCTTTCTTCTGCTCATCTGAAAGGCCGTGGAGCACTTCTCCAAGCGACTCAAAAACTTTCCTGTCTTCCTGGGAAATCTTCTCTATATTATACATCCCATCAAAGCTTTTCTCTGTCTTTAGGTCAGTAGGGTTTGCGTATTCTTCCCTTCCTTTGTCAGTAAGCCCCAGCACTTTGATGAACTTGTTTGACGGAAGCGGCCTTAGTTCCAGAAGCTTCCTATTCAACAGGACGTCTATGAGGTCCAGCACGTCTTTTTTTTCATATAAAGGAAGGGCGCCAAAATTCACGAGCTTATTCAGCCGCAGCTTCTTTGTTCGTTCATTCACTTCCCCTACCATGCATTCTGAGAGAAGCTGCCTTCCCATGTTCACATCAGATTCCCAGAGCAGGCCGAGGATGAATGTATGAGGTCTCATATCAATGTCCTAAAAAAACTGAGGATTATAAGGGTTTTGGTATCATTTGTTTGTATCTTTAAGGCATTCTGGAAAATAAGTATACTTGAATTCTTTTAGGATCAAGGATAATTCATGGCGTTTTAGGTCGCCAGCGAGAAGTGCTCTAATTTCCATAAGGACATTATTTAATTCATCACCAGTCTTAAGCCTAATTTCAAATCCAAAATCATGTTGGCCTATAAGTTCATATAAATAGGTTACATTTGGATTTGATTTGATATATGCAAGAAGAGATGATTTTTTTTGAGAGGATAAATCTCTTAGATTCATTGTTATTAGATACCAGCTATAACCAACAGATTTGCTACCTGACCATGCACTTGGCCTATAATTCAATATTACTCCTTCTTTTTCTAATTTTCTTAAATGATATTTTATCAAGTCACGTGAAATTTTGATTTTTTTACTCATATCTGAAAGCTGCATCCTTGCATTGTGTGCTAATTGTTCTAATATCTTAAGGTCAATCTCATCAATTTTTAATTGATTTTCTTTTCGTGGTTCATCTTCCCAATCATATGGTAGAGGGCTATATAGAAATGGAACAGGTACAGTGATCTCCTTTTTTACTGTGTCAATAACATAATTATCAATATAATTTTCAAACAAAGATTCAAATTTTTTCAGTCCGTTATTGAGTTGTGTAATATCCGTTACAAAATATTTTAGGATAACATCATAGTTACCTATGCTTTTAATTATCCAAGCGATGTTTGGATTGTTTTTTAGCGAGGCAATTATATTCTCTTCTTTTTCATTATCAATACTCTTAAACTTCACGTAGACCAGGTAAATCTGCCAACCAAACCTATGGACGTCGTAGACTGAATTAATTCCTAGAAGAAGGCCTCTTTCAATCATTTTTTGGTATCTATAATGCACT
>JAMPXQ010000023.1 GCA_023701075.1 Candidatus Woesearchaeota archaeon | reverse complement strand
TTGAATAGGTCTTCTCTTCCCTTTCTGATAAGCTGTCATAGATGACTGTTGCCTGGCTTTTGCTAATCATTGCAGCATTCTTTGATGATCGAAATGAAGTTTCGTCTTTTGTCCCTAGGGAACTGGAAATGCCTATAGGGAAAGTATAGATGTAACTATCAGATAGCCTATCGCTGACTTTTATCAGGAAGTAGAACGACTTCTGCTCATTAGGCTGCATGACTATGAATCCTCTTCCTTGATGCTCAATCTCTTTTGGTGCATTTATGTCTAGGTCAAAGGCAACATAGTGATTCTTCAGGTTCTTTAGGCGCACTTCAATTAGGTTATACGAGCCATACCCTACTTCATTTTTATATGGTGATGCATCAATGCTTATAGCATCAGGAGCTTTTTCACCTACATCTGCTTTAACAGTTATATCAAGTGGCATGGTATCTAGCTTTGAATCCCCTTGCCATTCAAATTTAGTGCTGGTCTTATCAGAATCAATGGAGTCCTTAAGTTTTATATGTCCAGCATCTATGTATCCATATTGTCCATAAGTAGGATCAAAGCTCACCCAGCCATAATCCTGGAAATACACCTCAGCCCATCCATGGAGCCCCCATGGGTTCTCAAAAAGATCAGAATTGGTATAGGATATGCCGGAGACAAATCTGGCAGGGATGCCTAAAGAGCGGCACATGGCAATGAAAAGGTTGGTTATCTCATCGCATACACCGTACCTGTTCTTCAAGACCCATGAAGCTTTCTGGGAAGCATCAGCAGTCACAGTATCAAGTGTATAATTTATATTGTCTTTTGACCAATGTGCCAGTTTTGCAGCGACAATGAAAAGGTCATCTTCACCATCAGCGATCAAGGATGCTTGGTATCTGATATCATCGTTGATATCAATCTTGTCAGTGGCTTTAAGGTATTCTGTTTCAGTCTCTTCCAAAGGGAAACCTATTTTTGTCTTGATAGGAAGGTATGTGTTCCTGGTTTTGACTGTAGAATCGATTATCAGGTCATATTTTCCTGGCTCTGGGTTTTTCCAATAGAATTCATAACTATCAGTGTTTTTCTTGGCAGCAGGTTCAGTTTCAAAAGATATGATGTCCTGGCTGAAGCTGTCGATAGGAAAATAGTTTATCTTGGCGCTGACATAGTCTACGCTCTTCTCAAGGCTGAATGATGCATCCATCCTGATATCGAGTGTATTCTCTTTTGAATAAAGGACAGACTCTTGGGCAAGACAGATATTGGTGAGCAGAATCAATAATACTATTATCTGAGAACAAATCAGTTTGATTTTCATGGACTTTATTGAAATTATCTTGCTTGTTTAAATATATTCTTAGAGATAGATGATAGTTAACTATTTATACTAGTTAACATTTAGAAAGAGTAACAAATTATAGTTACTTTAAAATGGGAGGGGTTATAGATGAATAAATTAGCAGTGTTTTCTTTAGTTTTAGTACTACTATTGACAGCGTGTACAACGTATAATCCGACAGGGGAAGTCGTTACAGAGCCTACAGTTGAGCCGACGGTTGGAGAAGGTCCGGCAGTAGGAGAGGATATTGAGACAGCAGAGCCTCAAGTGCAGGTTAATGAGACAGTAGATGAAGAGCCGACTAAGTCACCGAGTCAAACGCCTGAGGAAGCTTTAGAAGTTCCAAGCAAAGTTGAAGGAGAGAAAGCAGGGGAAGTCGTAGTTGAGAAGCTTGAAGATATGTCCCTAAAACCAGACATCTCTTCACTTGAAGGAGATTTAATTGACCTGAAGCCTTATGTGATGGATCCGGATGGAGACACAGTAGATTTAGGTTACACATCACCGTTTGATGCAGAAGGATTGTGGCAGACAGATGTAGGAGACGCCGGATTCTATTCAGTCATAGTCTCAGCTACAGACAATAAAGGGTCATTTGTGACAAAGCAGATAACTCTCTTAGTTCAGCCAAAGAACAATGTGCCTGTGATAAACATGGCAGCAGAGCTGGAGTTTGATGAAGGAGAGACAGTGAAGTTGAACCCGGATGTCTACGATGTAGATGGGGATGACGTCGTTGTTATCTATTCAGGATGGATGGACAGCAAGACAAGGGCGACAGGATTTGATGATGCAGGTTCTTATCAGGTCACAGTGAGAGCTGATGACGGGAAAGAGATTGTCACAAAAGAAGTCACAATCAGGATAAACGAAGTGAATAGGGAGCCGGTAGTCAAGTTCAAGGAATATAAGCTTGTTGCAGTTGAAGGCGATCTTCTTGAGATAGATCTGGAATCAATGGATCCGGACGGCGATGAATTGAAGGTTGATTTCTCAAAGCCGTTTGATGAAGACGGGAAATGGCAGACAAAGATTGGAGATGCAGGCATATATGAAGTGCCGGTCATCGTCAAGGATGGGAAATCAGAAGTCAGGAATGAGATCCTTGTTGAACTTGAGAAGAAGAACACACCACCGGTGATAAAATCATTCACAGGTGTCCCAAGCGAGATAGTCCTAAAGAAGCCGGGAGACAAGGTCACAATAAAATTGAGTGTTGTCGCAGAGGATGTAGATGGAGATGAGCTCTCATACACATACAGCGGTTTCATGGACTCAAGCGAGAAGACAGTCACATATGGCGAGAAGGGCGGCACAAAGACAGTGACTGTCACAGTCAGCGATGGCAAGGATTCAGTGACTCAAGACTTGGTATTTGAGATGAACAACTGGCCATGCTTCGACTGCATGCAGAAATAATTTTTCTTAATCTTTTCAATTTTTATTACTTTTAAATAATAACATTTTTAAATACAGAAAGTTTAGTGTGTCTTATGGCTCAAGTTATGGATGCCGATGCATTATTGGAATCTATGCAAGCGAATTATCCTGATATTTCTCCATTTATCAATCCTAATAGGAATGGTGTGCAGACCCACGTCTTCCTAAAGAGTCTTTCATTATTATATGAGCTAATGGCTCAAGGGAAGATAGATCTTGATCAGTTGCCTAAAGGTTCATGTGTAGACGCTGGATGCGGGAGAGGTTATCTTTTGCCTGCGCTAAAAACAGAGGAGAGGCTTTTAGAGATTCTCGGAGACAGGCAGTGGTACATGCTGGATATTGATAAGGATGCTGTAAAAGAGGCAAAAGTAGTGGTTGATACAGTCACAGGAAATCATCCTGAACTGAAAGGGAAATGGCATGTTGAGACACCATGCAATCTTGCAGCATTTCATCCATATAAGGCTCAGATAGAGATAATAAAGGACCTTCCGATTCTGGAAAAGATAGCTGCAAAGTATTACGGCAATCCGACACAGGCAAAGTATTATGCAGATATGGATAGGATTCCGGTTGCATTTGGAATATCGAATCAGACTCTTCATTGGTTGTCAGATGCCGAGAAGCTTGAGTTCCTTATCGCTCTTAGATTTGCCAGTATGCCGGAAGCTATATTTGGTGGCAACATCTCAGCCGTGGGGTCAGGCATGCCGCTGATACCTGCGTATATAAAGACTGTGCTTAATACAGGAGAATATGATTTTATGGAAAACCCGCTGGGATTTGCGCATGATGCATTGAACATGAATCCTATCGGCAGCACAGATGAGACTTTAGTTAAAAAACTCTTGGATGCAAGCGGATGGGAAGTCCTAGGAATTAAGGCAGAAAAGACTACTCCGACATTCAAGGATCCAAGGGAGTATTTTCTGGCAGCTAAGACATATGGCGCACATGCATTCTTAAAGCCGTTTCCTTTGAGGCACAGCAAAGTGATGGAGATATTCTGGGAAAGATTTGAGGCAAATTTCATGGAAATGGTGCAGAATGATCCAAATGATTACCAGTCCTATGTTCCAAGAGGCATAAGGAATACTGAGTTAGGAAGATGGAATGTCTGGACACCGGGTAATGACTGGCATTACAACCAGTGGGATATACATTTTTGGGGAAAAGTTAAGCCCTATTCATCAGGAAATTTTACTGATTTTAGGTCGCATATGGAACAGCTAGGTTATCATTTAAATGATAAATGAATTAAACTAGTCCTGAAAGCATAAGATAAAGCGGTTCAGGGGCATCTTTCATTATGAAATGGCCTGAGTTAGAAACAACAAGTCCTTTTAAGAAGTCAAAATTTCTTTTAGACAGATAATCTATTACTGGAGAATTGGATTTTTCACCAGCGATGTATATGAATTGGTCTTTTTCTTTATTTGGGATTTCCATAAGTCTGTTCCAAAGATAGCCTAGATTGCTTTTATCTTTTCTCTCAGGATCTTTTTGTGACCAATCATATAATGATAGGCAGAAGAAAGTAAAATCTGCAGGTGAAATGTTTTGAGGCACACTTTCCACATAATCTGTCCATGTTTTTATCGGCTGCGGCTCTATGCTGTAGAGTATATTCGTCAGTTCAGATACTATTGGAGGTACTGAGTCATTTTTGAGATAAGCTTCTCTGACTAGATTTGAAAAATAAGTGTCCCATACAGTAAGGTTCCCGTCAATATTGATTACCTTTCCTAACTGGTATTGGGAGTCTTGATTGGTTAGGACTTGTTCAGCCAGAAGCGTTGCGATAGACCCGCTGAGGCTGTGCCCTATAAGAGACACCTTTGTGATATGCGGAAACTGTTTTCTTAGGCTTAGGATAGCTCCATCAATCACCTGGGCGATGAATGGTAAATCGCATGTCCTAGGGTTTTCAATTTTTTGATGCCAAGTATGGCCATTATTTGGAGAGTATAATGACTGTCCGTGAGCCGGAAGGTCAAGGGTCATGAGGTTCTTTGATTGGAAATTGAAATTTTCCCATATGCCGTCCCAATATCTCTGGTTGCATCCAAGCCCGTGCAAAAAAAGCGCTATCTCATTATTCTTCTTATCTTTATGGGAAGTCTTTTTAGGCTTGAACCTAGAATACAGCCTGAATTCTTCATGGTCCAATGATACAGGCAGCATGCCTTCTAGGGTGCCTGCATATCGTCCTTCAGAACTGTGCTGGATCAGGAACCTG
Source organism: Candidatus Woesearchaeota archaeon (assembly GCA_023701075.1). Lineage (GTDB taxonomy): Archaea > Nanobdellota > Nanobdellia > Woesearchaeales > GW2011-AR15 > GW2011-AR15. Next base: position 8,320 of record JAMPXQ010000023.1, on the reverse strand, counting down.
TCCATGGTATAAGAGTGGAAATTGTTATATTTAAACTTAATCAGAAATCCCTTAGTTGTATGTTCTCTTTGGGCTATCCTCTTAAAAGCATAATAACATCTTAATTAGTAAATGTTACTACTATTTAGAGATAAATTTATATATTAGTTTTTCAAATTGCTCTTAATATGGGTATCATACCATCTGGGGGGATCCTGAACCATTTTCTGGAGGCATATGATGGAATTGGGATAAGCAGGCACCTTACACCAGAAAGAAATAAGCTCCAGGCCAGGGTGGCAGAGGAAGTTTTGGTATTGCTTGAGAAGTTAGTTGATGATGGCTATATCCTTCCAAAAAAAGGGAGTTATCTGGATGCAGGATGCGGTACAGGATTTGGCATACCTGTTTTTGCTGAATATATCTATAGGATGTTTGGTGAACGGGTTACTTTTGGGATAGACATTAATAAGGACAGCCTTAATGAGGCCAGGCGGCTTTGGAAGAAACTCAGGAGCCATTACCGTGAGAATGAAGGATCCAATTCCATAAGCTCCTATATGCTGGAAGAGGCGCAAAATCTGGCCTCATTTGATTCAGATGAAGTAAGGTTTTCAGAATATGTTATAAGCCATATAAGAAGAAAATGGGAAGAGCTTGGTGAAATAAGGTCAGGTATAAAAACTAAGATTGGCAAGCAAAAAGATGGTATTTTGGAAAAGCTGGTGGAAGAAGAGGCAAAAAAGCGTAATATAGTGCTGAATGATAACAAGCTGACAATAATGGGTCTTTCAGTGGAGAAGAAAGGTAGGGATAAGACCCCTTATGCAAGAAGGCCTGATTTTGCGCTTATATTCACTAATCAGGTTCTGCATTGGTTGAATGACAAAGAAAAATCCAAGTTTTTGGAAAAAGCATATGAGAAATCTAAATTTGGAGCTGTTCTTGCAGGCAATATCTCTTCCATAGGTTCAGGCATGCCGCTCATTCCTGCCTATCTGAAAACATTGGAAGAGATAGGCGTTAGGGATATAACGAGTAATCCGGGAGGATATCTTAGGCATGCATACAATACTAATCCTATTGGAAGCACAAGAGAGCGTGATATCAGGCAGATATTAAATGAATCAGGTTGGTATGTTGAGGAAGGTTACATCAAGACAGTCACGACCGAAGTCAAGTTTGACGATCCAATAGAATATTTTCGAGCAGCAAAAGAATATGGGCGCAGAGCATTTGAAGACTGCTTTGGAGACGCATATAGGAAAGATAAGAGCCATCAGGACAGGTTTTGGGCAATGTTTGAGGAGAATTTTCGTAAGATGCTAAAAGATCCAGATAATCCTCTTTTCGCAAATTATATACCTAAAGATATGGGGAGTCTTACTTGGGATGCATGGGAAGAAGGCACTCCTTGGGTTTATCATCAAGTGGATGTAATCTTCCTGGCTAAGAAACAAGTCATAAATTGAGATAGTAACTAAAAAGTAATAACACATAGAAACATTTAAAAATAATTGATTAATAAATGATGAAATGCAGGCAGTATTGGATTTGACGCATACATATATCAGGACACCAAGGATAGATCTTGAGAACCTATTGCATTCCAGTCGGACTGCTTTTTCTAATATTACACATGGTTTGCAGTTCCAGAATATGGAGGAGTTATTCGCAAAATATGGTGGATTTGTAAAGGACGGGCTTATGTCTTTGCCTAAAGGGAATATAACTGTGTTTGATGCAGGCAATGGAGATGGCCTTTTATTGGCATTGTATGAAGAGTGGGTTATGCCGCAGCTAAAACGCCTTGGTTCATGGAGCAGGATATCATCATATCTGCCTAAAAATGGTTTAATCAAGGATATATTATGGGCTATAAATGAGCATATTCCGTGGGAATATTTTGATGATGACTCAAGAGCCATTGGTACGGACATCAATCCAAAGAAAACAGACAGGTCTCAGCGGTTGAATGATCTGATAAATAAGGAGACAGGAAGGAATCACCTGGTTCTTGATCCAAATGATCTCTCGCAGATGGATATCCATAATTGTTCAGCAGGTGGCAAATTTGATAGGGATACGAGAGTTTATACAGCCGGAACAGATTATTATGACTTGACAAACCAGAATATCGGGCTTATTGTATGCAATTCAGTGTTTCATTGGATAAGGGGGAATAAGCGAAAGATAGAGGCATTGAAGAATTTCTATGCTATTTTAGAAGAAGAAGGATCTCTTTTGATGAGTGTTGCATCATATGGGACTGCAAAAACATTCTTAAAAGCATATAGGTCAGCATTAAAAGATATAGGTGCATGGAAAGCAAATAGTCCTGAGATAAGTAATCCTATAGGCCTTATGTATAGGCATGAAGCCGCAAATATGGCACGAGAAGCAGGATTTGAAGTGATATCATGTGAGGACAAGGAAACAAAAGTCGGTTATAGCGATCCTGAGGAATATCTCAAGTCAGTGTATATATACGGGTTCTATGAGTTCACAAAAGTATTGGATTCAAAGGGCATGGACTTATCAGCGAAGAAAAGATGGTGGAATGAGGTATTGGCGCCGAGATTTTTGGAAGATGCCAGGGCAGAGATGAAGAATGGCGTATGGGAATATCATCAGTCAAATATTTATTTGATAGCAAAAAAATAGATTATGGTTATTTCTTTATGGTGAAGCTAAACGTGCTTCCTTTCCCAGATTCAGATTTGACCCATATGTTTCCGCCATGCTGCTTCACAAGATATTCGCAGATAGCAAGCCCAAGTCCTGTTCCTCCAACTTCTCGGGTCATCTTGCTGTCTATCTGGCTGAATTTTTTGAACAGTTTAGGTATATCTTCTTTGGATATTCCAATACCTTGGTCAGTTATGTCGAATTGCACATGGTTTCCTTTATCTTTTGAAATGACTTTGACAGTTGTGCCTGGCTTAGAGAATTTAAGGGCATTGGTCAACAGGTTATATAATATCTGCTTGATTTTATCAGGATCAGCTTTTATGGCAGCCACATTTCTGTCAAGTTCAAGATCAAGTGTGATCCCTTTTTTTGCAAATAAGGATTCCATCTCTTTGGCAGAATTTTGGGCAATCAAAGAGGCATCGGTTTCAGTGAAATTGAATCTCATCTTTCCGGAATCTATCTTGGAGATATCTAGTAGGTCGCTTATTAGGCGAAGCAGCCTTTCGCTCTCTTCTTTGACAATCCCTAAGAATTCTTTCTGTGTTTCAGATATTTCGCCCGCTTCTCCATCTTTTATCACAGACACATATCCAATGATGCTAGTCAAAGGCGTCCTTAGTTCATGGCTGACAGTGGATACGAATTCAGATTTTATTTCATTCAACCTCTTAAGCTCTATATTTGCTTCAACAAGCTCCTTAGTCGCGTCAGCCACTTCTTTTTTAAGGGTCTTATTGAAATTCTTTATTTTTTCATACAGCTGCGCATTCTTTATGGCAGAAGCCACTTGGTCTGCAAGTGCGGAGAGATAGACCAGGTCCTCATTATTGAATGCATTTACAAGTCCGCTTTCGACATTTAGGACACCTATTATTTTTTCCTTGAATCTTATAGGGACACTAAGCTCTGCCTTTGTTTTTGAAGCTTGGTTAATATAAAATGGGACTTTTGACACATCATTGATGAGCAGTGGCTTTCCAGTCTTGACGACCATGCCGCAGATGCCCTGCCCGACCTTTGCTGAATATGACTCCAGCTGCTTTTTGGTGAATCCGATTCCGGCTTTGGAATATAGTTTATCTTTGTCAAGGAGTAGGATTGCGATGAAATCATAGTTCATCTCTTTATAGATGTAATCTAGGATATATCTGAATATTATGTCCAGGTCCAGGGTTGAATTCACGACCTTTCCGATATCATTGAGGTTCCTAAGCCTTTTGTTAGAATTCTCGATAAGTTCTTTGTCCATGACTTTCTTCAAAGTTATGGCTGCCTGCTCAGCAATCGAGTTCATCAGGAACATGTCTCTATGGGAGAAAAACCCTATCTTCCTGGATTCGACATTTATCAGTCCGACAACTTTCCCATCAATCTTGACAGGCACGACAAGTTCAGACTTTACATCTTTTCTGATCTGTATATAGCGCTTATCTTTTGAGACATCCTGGACTACCTGAGGTATCCCTGTTTTTGCAGCATGGCCAGTTATGCCTTGATCGGTCTTTATATGATAGAGTTTATCAGAGCTGAAGGGATGCTTGAAGCTTTCTTTCAGCATGAATTTCCTGTTCTCGTGCAGAAAGAATGAGAAATAGTCGTATTTCAGTTTTTTCACAGCAATTATTTTTATGGCAGATAGTATCGATTCGATAGTATTGCACTTGTTAAGGAGCTTATTGGTTTCAAAAAGGATCCTTAAGGTCTCATAGTCGATGGTGTCTCGTTTCATTCTTCTTCAGCTTATGTAACACTCATTGGTCAATCGCGATTGACAATATGGCCGCTTGCATCTTGCTCGTGTACTTTGGTTAATCAATGTATTTTGTGATCAATCCTAGCAGTTTGTCTTTGTCAAATGGTTTTGTCATGTATTCAGTGGCGCCAACTGACAGGCCTTTCTCTTTATCTCTTAGCTGTGCAGCAGAGCTAAGCATGATGACAGGGATACCTTTTGCCTTTTCTATGTTGGACATGTTTTCAAGGACTTCAAATCCATCCATCTTTGGCATCATGACATCAAGAAGGATTAAATCAGGATGGAATGAATCTATTTTCTCTAAGCCCTCTTCTCCAAGGAAGGCTTGTTCAATAATAAATCCTTTTTTTTCAAGAATGAACTTGAGTAGGTTGGAGATATGTTTTTCATCCTCTATTATCAATATCTTTCTTGCCATTTTGGTACTTAATCAGGTATATCTTCTAATTCTTTAATCTCTTTGGCAATCAACTCGACTACCTGGATCCCCTTGACTTCTCCTTCCTCAATCTTCTTTGTTATTATATTGAGTCTATCATCATAGTTCTTGAAATCTTTCTCGTAGAAGAAGGGTTTTGTCAGGTTAAATTCATCATATATGCTCTTTAAGACATCTTTTATCTGTTTTCCTTTTAGTCCTAGTATGAAATTATTGCCTGCATCATGTCCAAAAAATCTCTTTTCAGGTGTCTTCTCAAGGATGTGGGAAATCATCTGTGAAGTCAGCCTTATCAGTTCATTGGTCTTTGTCAGCCCATATTCACTTCTGTAATCATCAAGATTTTTGAAACACAGATGATACACTTTAGTTTCATTCTCTTTGTTTTCTATATCTTTTTTTAAGTTTTTTAATGTCGGAAGGTTTGTAATGGGATTCCTCTCAGCATTCAATTCATCAAGGAACGTGCGTACCCTTGTGCGTAGTTCCTGCGGCTCGAATGGCTTTACTAGGTAATCATCAGCCCCGACGCTGATCCCTACAACTTTATCATCCATCTCCTTTTTTGCTGTAAGCATGATTATTGGGATCTTTTTAGTCAGGGCATTCTTTTTTATCTCGCTGCAGACTTTGATCCCGTCTAATGTCGGCATCATGAGGTCCAGGATTATCATATCAGGCATGAACTGGCTGACCATCTCAAGGCCCATCAGTCCATCAGAGGCTTCAAAGAAATTATATCTTGCCTCACCTAAGACGACGCGGATGAGCCTCCTTATATGAGGTTCATCTTCAACGATAAGGATTGTCTTTTTCTTTGATGCTAAAAACCAGAGTTTTGCTCTTCCTACTTCTCTCAATGTAACCTTATTCTCAAGTTTCATCATTTCCAGATATTTTGAGAGTGTTGCTCTTGTATTGCCAAGCATATCAGAAATATCGCTTATAGAAAGGCCATTAGGATTTTTTTCAAGCAACGTTAGTATTGTCTCATCGACATTCATAACTTTGGTTACGCAATGGTTTTTTTAAATCTTTCGTTATTGAGCTTCAATGATGTTCATCAAAACATAACTTTTAAATATAGATTCATATTACGATATTCAATAATGAGCGTCAATAATGAATTACATGAAGGAAAAGAATCTGCAAGACTGATAATTATCGAAAGCGAAAGTCTGAGATGTCCGATATGCAAATCAGAAAAATGCATTAGCTCAGACCAGTATTATTGCTATACCTGCAAAGATTGCGGCACATGCTTTGGCTGTTTGTGATATCTCGGGGAGGAAAAAAATGTCACACTATACCTGCTATGGAAGACCGGATTATGGCCCGGGAAAAACAGATGATGATTCACTTATAGAGAATATATCAAAATTCATTAAGTCGCTCGCTAAGTAGTTAGATATATTCACGCAGTTTTTTTTCCAATTCTATTTTATCTGGGAATATATTCATCATATGCGGCCACCTTAGGATGCTGCCACCAAGTTCCGCAGAGGCATATTCTTTGGCATGTATATCTATTCCGGGGAATAGGCAAGAAATGTCGACTTTCTCAGCAGCTGTAAACTGGATATATTGCAGTCCGAGGATATTGCCGCAATTAGGTGCGCCTAGGCCAGTCCCTAAGACTACATAATCCGGAGATTTCCATTCTCCAACTATGAGGATATCAAGAGTATTAGTATCATAGAATATAGCCTTCACATTATTTGATTTCTTCATATTTTTATATTGGGTTTCAGGCATATAGATATCTGCAAAATCTACATGGTCACCATGTTCAGCCACAGTATAGAAGACACGTGTGCCGATATCAAAAGCCTCTTTGCTTCTTCTAAGAAACACAGTCCTTCCATCTTCATCAGGGCGGACTTTCAATATCCCTTCATCATTCTTTCCGATAATCTTGCCGAATGCCATTCTTGATTAGAAATATATTAAGCTTAAAAAAATAACTTTCAGAGCACCAAAAACTATTTAAAGCCCAATTACAATTAGAATACCAAGCACAAAGACTAGGGGTTTTTCAGACGGAGATTCCGTCTTTTTTGTTTTGTCAAGATGAGAGAGAATATATTGCCCTATGAGACGATAGGGAAGATTATGGAAGAAGCAACTTCTTTTAGGATTTCTCACGATGCAAAGATTGCTGTTGCAGAGCATCTGGAAGCGATGTCTCTAGAGATTGGAAAGCTGGCATCAAGATATGCATCCCATCGAGGAAAGAATACAATGACTGCAAAAGATATTGAGCTTGCATATAAGACCTATAAAAATAAGTAGCATAAACCACTTTTTCCTCTGAAAACAAGAATAAGATTTATAAACCGCAGTCATTTCCATGCGCTATAGGTGAATTATCATGAAACAACCGAATTCAAAATTCATTAAAGTTAGATGTTCAAAGTGCAAGAACGAGCAGGTAGTCTTTGGCAAGGCAGCGACAAAAGTAAAGTGCCTTGTATGCGGAAAAGACGTAGCTGACCCGACAGGCGGAAAGATTAAGCTAAAAGCAAGGGTTCTTGAGGTCTTAGAATAAATGTTCTTCCATAAGACCGGGTTTCCGGAGGAATCAGAGATAGTCCTTTGTACAGTCACAAACATTCAGTATTCTAGCGTCTTTGTAACAATTGATGAGTTCAATCAGACAGGGATGATCCATATCTCAGAGATTGCTGCAGGTAGGATAAGGAATATCAGGGATTATGTCAAGGAAGGGAAGAAAGTCGTCTGCAAGGTCCTCAAGATCTATCAGGACAAAGGCCATATAGATTTGTCTTTGAGAAGGGTCAATGAGAAGCAGAGGAAGAATAAGGTCAATGAGATAAAGATGGAGCAGAAGGCTGAAGCGATAATAGAGCATGTCGCAAAACAGCGAAACCAGCCTGCCCAGAAGGTCTATGATGAAGTCGCAAAATCTCTTTTGAAAGAATACAGGTATCTTCATTTTGCATTTGAAAGCGTAGTCACAGGCGAATTGGTGCTTTCAAAGGCCCTAGAGCCGAAATTGGCAAAAGAGATAGAAGAGATAGTGCTTCAGAGGTTCAAGCCGCAGAAGGTAGAGATAACTGGTGTTTTGGAGATCACAACCTATGAAGGGAACGGCCTTGAATTGATAAAGGAATCACTGCTTAAGGCGATAGATATGGGTGTCTTGATACATTATCTTGGCGGCGGGAAATATAGGGTGACAGCAGAAGCGCCCGATTATAAGGAAGCAGAGCCAAAGCTTGGAAGCAGCATCTCAGTCGTAGAAGAGTTCCTAAAGAAAAGAGCAGTTGTGACATTCACAAGATGAAACATATATTGAAATGCATAGAGTGCGGCAAATACATCCTTTCTGAATCGTGTCCATGCGGCGGCAAGGCGATAGAGCATAAGCCTCCAAAATACTCTCCAGAGGATAAGTACGCAGATTATAGGAGAAAAGTGAAAGAAGAGCA
>JAMPXQ010000022.1 GCA_023701075.1 Candidatus Woesearchaeota archaeon | reverse complement strand
GGTAACCTTGTCAGGTATCGCAAGATAAGGGAGTTGGAGAGGAAGCTATGAAGAAGATAAGGGATTTCCTGATCAGCCTGAAAGTCTATTTTGCAAGGACAGCAAGCTATATCAGCCTGATAAATTCAGCAATGATACTTTTCCTCCTCCTTTCAGATCTTGAGAAATATGGGATAGATTTGGAGATAAAGGACTGGATAATTCCGCTTTTTGTGCTAGGCATTATCAGCATGCTGATCTTTGGATACCTTGAATATACTTTTTTCTTCGAGGCAGAGCAGAGGAAGACAAGCGAGAGGAACCCATACACTAAAGATATAATAGCAAGATTGGATAGGATAGAGAGAAGATTAGGGAAAAAGAAATGATCTAGCTTTATCTGATATATCAATACTTTTTTTAATTGGTTCATTTTCACGCTTGTTTAGTAGGGCAGTGCTTGACTTTCGCAGGCTTTTATTCACTTAAAGGCCTGTGAGGAAAGTCCACCCACTTAATGTGGCTGCTCATGGAAGTGAGTTTCGGAAAACGGAAGGCAACCACTCAGAAACGAGACCACCTATCGATTATGGAATGATGCTAGCGAAAGTCTTGGTGACAAGGCGAAGATAACCTGCAGACGTCTTGATAGGAACGGATGAAACGGTGAGCCCCGGCTTGTGCAACTCCTTTGAGAGGCTTAGTTGAATGTCAAGGCAGCCTGCTCCTGGGAAACTAGGAAGGCTGACAGAAGGTGGCTTACACCTGCCCTACTTTTTTATTTGCTATATATCTTCTATGTTTCTTATATGTATAATAGGTCGGATTATATCTTCCTAAGTTTCTTTGCCAGCCTTTCAGTCTCATCAAGCAGTTCCTCAACTTCTCTGATTCCCTGATTCCAGAAAGTCTCGTTATTGATGTCGATGCCTAGTTTTAGGAATATGTCTCTTGGAGACTCAGATTCTCCAGTTCCTAGGAATTCTTTCACTTTCAGTATGAATCTCTTGTCTTTTTTAACAGAATTCTGGAGCGATTTTGATATGATGAGTCCGCTTGCATATGAATATACATAGAAGAAATGCCTAATATGCCCCCAGTATACCCACCAGTTCTCGCTGCCTTTCGACATCTCTACATAAGGTCCCATGTAAGATGACATATGTTTTTGGAAAATCTTTCCAATGTGCTCTTTAGGCAGGTATCCTTCCTTTCGGAATTCAGAATGCAGTTCCTGCTCAAACCTGTAGCAGGCGACCTGTCGGAATATTGATGAGACGTCGGAATTCAGTTTCATCATGAGTATTGATAATCTTAATCCTTCATCAGCATCATGAACTATCTCATTTAGGACAAAATCTTCCATGAAAGTGCTTGCGACTTCAGCAGTTGAGAGCGGTGTATCATAGTTCAGTGCATTGAGCTTCTTTCTCATCAGCTCATTGTTTATGGCATGTCCCATCTCATGTGCGATTGTGAGGACATCGCTCAGTTTATTATCATGGTTTAGTAGGACATAAGTCGGCAGGTTTATTCCAGGTCCGGCGCAGAAAGCTCCATGAGCTTTTCCTTTTTTTGGGTAGGCATCAAGCTGCCCATTTTTTATGAATGATTCAAGTATGCCCGCAAATTCAGTGTCTAGTTTATTGAATGTCTCACGGACAAGATTCAAAGATTCAGTATAGCCAAATTTCTTGTTTATCTTCCCATATTCCAGGTTCCTCTCATGATACTTCAGTTTCCTTGTTCGAAGGAGCTTTGCTTTCAATTTATAGTACCTCTTTGCTATATCATATCTTTTGGATACGGCATCAAGCATGGAATCTACTGCGCTTGTCTCTATATCATCTGAGATATGTCTGGCTTTGTCAGGCCTTTCTACTTTTCTTAGTTCATCATTCACTTTCTTGTCTTCAAGGATAGAATTGAGTTCAGCTTCAGCAGTGTCAGCATGCTTTTTTAGGATGTCGTTGAATGCATCTGCAGCAAAATCCCTGACATCTTTTTTCTTGGAGTCCATAAGTGTCATTATCTGGGAGAAATTTGCAGTTTTCTTCTTTCCGTTTTCAAGCAGCACTCTTCGCTCTTCTTTTGAGATGAATCCTGATGTCATCCTCACCCAGTTGGAATATGACGTCTGGCTCTTGAGGTTTAGTATCTTCTCTTCAGGTTCGCTAAGGAGGTATTTCGCATTAGCAAAAGACATCTCTAGGTAATGCCTGTATTTCTCAAGGTCTTTGGATTTGAGGAACGCTTCTTGGTTCTCTTTTGGGATCTTGGCTATGTTCATCTCAAAGAACTGGATGTCATTCTCGATTTTTTGGTGGAATTCTATTATCTTTGCAAGCTTTGCTTTTATCTTAGGATTATCCTGTTCCTGGCTGCTCCTAAGCGAGAAATAGTAGCTTTCTTTGCATCCGCCAAGATGATTTCTTTCTAGTTCTTCATATTCATCAAGTGCCAGGCGTAAGATCTTTGGGTCTTTGAGATAGTCTTCTTTTGCCTTCCATTTGTCTATGAATGAGTAGCTTTTTTTTTCTATGATGGCTCTCTCTGTAGCCATGGTTTTGTCATCATCGCTTCGAAACAGTGGTTTTAGGTTCCACTCAGTGGATGTAGTCTTCAGTTCTTTTCTTTCCATCTAAAAATCCTCATGAATATCAAGAATTATTAACCCATCCTGTTTAAATTATTTGTTATAATCGAACCATTATGGTCGATTGGGCATTCTATTTGCCGATTGTAATTTATGCTTCAGCGACGCTTTCAAACAGTGTCTTGATGCCGGTCTTGAGAGCTGCAGGGTCAGTGAAATTGTTATGCAGGTAAGGCATGATTGTCCATTGCGCATTTACTGTTGGATTTGCAAATATTATTTTCAGGTTCTTGTTTGTGATGAACTTATTCCAGTTCGCAATCATGAATTTCGCATTGTCCTTCCTGTTCAGGGTGACAAGTGCGATGCTTCCTTCCTGCACTTTTGGGATGATATTCTCATCAAGGTTTTCGCATATGATATAGTCAAGTTTCCCTTTTGCTTTGTATTCGCATTCAATATGGTCTCCGGCCTCTTTTTTGCTCAGCAGGTCTCTCTTGAATGAATTGAGGTAATCGATATAATGTGTTGTCCATTCAAAAAGGTTCATTTTAATCCCAGCCTCTTTAGGAAGGAATCAGCAGTGCTCTCTTCCTTCTCTTTTGATTCCACATATTTCTCCCCTATGAGTTCAGCAGCAAGTTTCTTGTATCCAAGAGAAGAAGGGGCATTTGGATGCGTATGGGTGACAGGATTTTTCATCTTCACTGCTTCCCTCATTGTCTCATCTTCAGGTATTATCCCTATGACCTTTGTCTCAAGGATTGCTTCGACGTCTTTCTTGCTCAGTTCAAGTTCATCATCATAGGCTCTTGTGAGGATGACACCAGATACTTTCTTGTTATGGTCCTTGGCCAGTTTCATGGTCCTTAGGGCGTCGCTTATCGCAGGAAGTTCAGGTGTTGATACGACAAGTATCTCATCACCCATCTTGATTGCATTTATGGCCTCATCATTCAGGCCGGCAGAGCTATCTATTATTACAAAATCACAGGTGCCTGAAAGCTCCTTGATGACTCTCTGGAGTTTTTCATAGTCTATCTCTCTTCTGTCTTTCATGCTGGTGCTTGCAGGGATTATCTTTAGGCCATGGCTATGCATATAGAGCGCATCAGTTATTTTTTTCCCCCGGTTTAAGACATCATGTAGTGTTATTGGGACAGAAGCAGCTCCAAGGTAGAGTGAGACATTAGGTGTGCTCAGATTGCAGTCCACGACAATGACGTCCCTCCCGAAAATTGTGAGGGCAGTCCCTAGATTGATGGCCGTAGTTGTCTTTCCTACACCGCCCTTGCTGGAAGCAACAACGATGAACTTAGTCATGAAAGATGTTCACCTCTTATTTTATTGTCTTCTCGACAAATTCCATCATCTTCTTGAGGTCATGGAAATTCTCGGTGATATTGTCTATGTCTATCTTTATCTCCTTCCCATCTATCTCTACAATCATAGTGACATGCCTTCTGAATTCGTTCAGCTTGTCATGTTCCAGCCTTCTTAGCTTCCTGAAGAGGAGATATCTATCCACATTCAGTTTTATCATCTTGTTGGCATAAATCCTGGATACTTCATGTGCCTTTGTGATTGGGTTGTCCGGCTCTTCATCTATCAGCTTGTCTATGACTGCTTTTTTCGCAAGTGCGCTCACCAGGAGCTCATAGCACCCTACCATCCGTTCGACGACGCTGAAAAGCACATCTACGGTCCTTGTATATTTGAGTGTTACATATATCAGATGGTCGATTCGTTTAAGCTCTTCTTTAGCATCATCATAAGACTCAATCATTTTATCACATCCAGTGTTTGGTTCATGAAAAGTTTGCCCGTTAATAAATATTCTTCTACATCTTTCTTCTTGAGTTCATGCAATTTGTAATCTAGTGATGCAAACACATATTTATTTCTTCTTGAAAATTCCACTTCGCATTCTTTCTGTTTTTTCATCACTTCACCTATCTCCTTGAGGTATTTCATATAATCCAGGCTGAGATTGTTCTTGAGAAGTACAGTCCTTGTCTTTCTGATGAGCCTGTCATAATCATTGTCTTCGCCGCAGGCATATGCCATGGTGCATTTCAGGGATTTGTATATGTTGAAAAGCACAGTCTTGAGGATCTTTGGGTCATCGCTGAGGTTATAAGTCATGCCTAGTACATATTCAGCCGTCTGCATATGGTTGATTGCATCTTCTTTTAAGCTCATTTGAAGGATAAGATGGCAGCAGCCAAATCCCCATCATGCTCTTTGAGTGCAGCCAAGGCCTTTTCCTTGTTCACATTGGCCTGTTCCATCACCGTTTTTATATCGTCTTCATTGATCTCAGGTTCTAATGTCCTCTTCTCTTCTTCTCCTGATATCTGGTAGGAGATCTGTCCTGCCATATTCACTCTCTGCACAGAAGGGTTTCTTATTATTATGTCTTCTTTCTTAGTCCTGATAATGACAGCTATCGCGTCTAAGTCTTCCTGCTGTATACCTAGCCTTTTCATGGCTTTTTGCATATCTTTTGGGTTCATTCCTGGCATCATGGGAAAAGTGAAAGGAAGATAATTTAAAAACATTATTGTTGGTCTTGGAAATTCCAAGGGAGTTTAGGGAGAAGTTGTCAATGCTTTATATTGCCAGGTATTTGGCGAATATGAAGAGTTTAGGTCTCTTTATCGCTATTTTCATCATCATTTTCATGATGTCATCTCTGCTTTCATCATGGAGTATCTTCCTAAGGTCAGGCTTGGAGAATTCCTCTATTAGGAAATTCCAGTCAGTTATTGAGAACTTCTGCATTATCTTATGTGCTATGAGGTGGAAATAGAGGTTTAGGTGCATCTTGCTTCTCCAGGCAATGTCAAAATTCTTTCTGTTTTTTATGCATTCAGATAGTATCCTTGCAGCCATGAGCCCTTGGTTTATCCCTCCTCCTGTAGTTGCTTTTACCATGGTTGCAGCATCTCCAAGTATGAATATGTTCTTCTCTTGTGTTTTCACGCTCGGGTCAAATATAGGTATGATCCCGGACTGGTTCTCAAGAGTGAGTCCGATTTTTTTAGTCTTGCATATCTCTTTGAGTTCCTTTACAGTATCCTTATATCCAGAGACACCGATTCTTACGACTTTTTCATTCACAGGGACAATCCATGCATAGCACCCTATATAAGGGTAGAATTCGACACAGTTATCATTTTTCTTCACAGCCTCAATTTGGCTCCCTATGACAAATTTCCTATTTTTGTATATTCCTGCAGCTTTTGAGACAGGGCTTAGAGGTCCATCAGCTCCGATTAATATATCGCAGCTTGATTTCACTTTTTTTCCCTTATTATATAATATAGTGCTTATCCTGTTCCCTTTTGCAAGGCTATGGAAACTATGTTCCATATGGAACTTAGCTCCGGTTGATTTGGCCAGGTTTGCTATATAAGAATCAAATTTTTTCCTGCAGACAACATAGTTCTTCTTTATTCTGGCATTTACTGATTTGCCATTAGGTGCATAGATTCTGGCAGTAGTGACTTCATTTAGCACAAATTCTTTGCTTGGCTTCATTATCTTTAGGAAATGCTCGCTCAGTATCCCTGTGCACTGCACAGGTTTTCCTATGTCTTGTTTTTTGTCAAACACAGATACATCATGCCCATTTTTAGCTAGTAGGTAAGCAGCATATGAACCGCTGGGGCCGGCACCGATGATATCTATTCTCATGATTAGTATCATATTTCAATCCAATATATACTTAATTTACTACTATAAAATAACAAAAAGCGAAACATTTATATAGTATTTATTACTACATAGTAATAAATAATCAAGATTAACTCAAAAAAGAGGGTCAAAAATGAAGATAAAACAAGCTGTAATATGGATGATATCATTGTTAGTGATACTTTTTGCGACTGCAATGGTGCAGGCATCAGGTTGTGTCATAGGTACAGGAGGAAACCCTGGCTGCAGTAACGTCATTAGCTGGGGCTCATATGATGTCGTAGAGATGACAAAGGATGCAGCAAAGGCAGATGTAGGCAAAGCTTACATGGGATGGTGCCCATATACAGGTGGCGAGCCATATGCAAAGAAGCTCTCAGCAGCCACAGCAGCTTGCGATTGCCCGGATCTTCACCCTGCACCGGGGCAGTGTGTTACATCATACTGCGGCTCATGCGGGAACCCTATAACGAAATGTGCTCCTCAGACATGTACGAATGACTGTACATCAGGAGATACTATGTGTGATGGCAATGATTTGATAGTATGCGGGAATTTTGATTCAGATTCATGCACTGAATGGGGTCTTAAGGAAGGCTGCTATTTCAAGGAGATAGCAGAGCCGGACTATTACTGCCAGTCAGATGATTCAGTGAAGGAGATAGAGATAACAGAAGGATTCTGTAAGGATGTTGCAGGAAATGATGATTATTGTGATGACTATACTTATTCAGAGAAGAAGACAATCGATTGTGGTGTCACACAGTGCAGTGGAGATACCTATTGTGAGAATGGTGATGTCTATTCAAGTGAAGAATGCACAGTAAGGGGCTGCAGGCAGTCTACAGGGCTTTGCTTCGAGGAAAAAACAGGCGGCGAGCATAAGGTTGACGAATGCGGCGAGAGTGAGAGTAAGGAATATTGCGATGGAGAGAATATTGTAAAAGAAGATGTAAAAAGAGGATGTAAAGACGATGCATGCTATGAAACAGGCAGCAAAGTTGTTGTAGATGAATGCGGAAAGGATTTTTGTGAAGAGCATACAAAAAGGGATCCGTATGTGAAAGAATATGTCCATGATGAAGAGACATGTATGGAAGGAGAGTATCTATATTGTGCATACGATCCAGGAGACATATATGATTACTGCCTTAATTCAGATATCCTAATGCAGGCTATATGTATAGAGAAAGATCACTCATTTGTGCAGCATGATTGCAACGCAAAAGATGGATGCTATGATTTCACATATGAAGATTGCAAGACCTGCGAAAACCCATATGATGGATTATGTTCAGGGCGTGTCTGCACAAGGACAGGGAAAATATACAGGGATTACTCATGTGGAGACGGTGCATGCAGGTATGATGATCTTGATATGCAGGATAGTGATGATGATAGGATTGATGACAGGTGCGATGACTGCATAGATGTGGATAAGGACGGCGCATGCGATGATGTGGATACATGCGTAGGAGTCCCAAACCCTACTCAGGTAGACAGCGATAATGATGGTTTTGGGAATGCATGTGATGAAGACAAGGATGGAGACGGCTACGATGCAGATGAAGATTGCAACGATTGGAATGATGAGATCCATCCTAATGCAGAAGAGATCCCAAATAATGACAGGGATGATGACTGTGATGAGAATACAAAAGACAAAGGAGTCTATTCGCCAAGGCAGGCATTGTTTGTAGAGCTTGTCTATGATGAGACAGTGATAGTTCCGGGTGAGGAGTTCCAGGCGATAGTCATTGTAACAAACAACAATGTAGAGACCATGGAAGACCTAAAGATAATATTGGACATAGGCAGCATGGAAAGAAAGACAGGTCTTATCGCGAAGCTTGAGCCGGGAAAGAGTAAGCAGATATATATGGTCATCAAAGCACCGGAAGCTGAAGGTTTCTATTCACTGAGGGCTTCAGTGAGCAATGATGCCTATAAGAGGATTATCTATAGGGAAGTGAAATTGATTTGATTTCTTATTTTTTAATCTAATATTTTTTATATATCTTCTGTTCATTGATTATTGTATGGGTAAAGGTTTTTCAGCTTCTATTGCAGTGATAATAGGGCTGTTGTTGGTATTATTGGCTGTATTAGTATTTATGGGGGCAAGAAAAGAGAATCTTTCTGTGGTTAAATCAGATTCCAAGTCTAATCTTGATTTCAATAAGGAATTGAAAGGGTATAGCCAGTTTGCTGATAAATGCATGGAGTTGCAGGCAAAGAAAGCTATTGATTTTTATGGGTATGATCTTAGTAAGATTAAAGGCTATATAGCGAACACATTCTCCTCTTGCCTGAACGGATTTAAGGGGAACCTTAATGTTACTTATGATTTGGCGAAGTTGTCTGTTGATTTGAATGAGACATCAGAGATGTTGGCATTCTTCGTAAAGTTGCCTGTTATGGTGAGGTCAGGTGATCACATGGCCGGCATAAGTTCTTTCAGCTATAGTTTCAAGAAAGTGAAATTAGAAAGGCTGGATAAAGGAATGGCGACAAAAGATATAAATTTGATATCTTCGGATGATAAGGCATCGATAGTGTTGAGTACAGGTACAGCACTAAAAAAGGAGGATGTGCCGGTAGTATTGGCATCCATCAAGACAGAAGCTAAGCCAAAAGTCAGTTTTTTAGAGGGTAATTTCATCTATGAAGCAAGTCCATCTGGCGCAAGGTTGGATAAGCCATTTGTTGTTGAGATAAAATATGATGATACAATGATAGACGAAAAAAAAGACCTTGCTATAGCTTATTCTTCTGCGCCAAATGAATGGAAGGCCCTCCCTACAATAAAAAATACAAAGGCTAATACTTTAGTCGCATTGACTGATGTTTTTTCTGCTTTTGGGATATCCGAAGCAACAAGCACAGTCCCTGTCAGTGAAGAGAAGGATGGAATTGTCTATCTGGGGAAGGCAGATAATGGTGGAAAGAAGTCAGAGGATCATACAAGTGTGTTGAAGAAGAATGATGCCGCAAAGCAGGAACAGGGATCAGAGATCAAGTCTGATTATCCTGGTATGAATACTGCCTATTTAGAGCAGACACTTTCCTCGCAATCTTCGGTTCAGTCAGTCTCAGGCACAGTAGATGGGGCGCAGACAATTGCCCTTTCAAATGTTCCAAAAGGTTCAGTTGCATCAGTTTCAGGCGATGTGGCAGTTTCAGAGCAGAAGATGGGAGATACTACTTATCTGACAGTGCAGGGCAGAGGGGAATTTACAATAGATTATATCAAGGAATGTGATTCAGATAGTCCATTCCTGGGCATGCCGTTTGTTTTGGAAAGCAAGTATAGATCGGATATATTAAGCTATAATAAGCAGACAAAGGTATCAGGGCAGACACCGCTCTATTCGCAGGGAATATCTTATTGTTTTGGTGATCCTCTTTATATCTCTGGAGCAACAGATTATATCCACGCAGGGACAGACTTTGTGATAGAGCATGTCCCGGTAGTCGCAGCATGTGATGGTTCAGTAGTTGATGCATTCAATGCACCTCTTAATCTAGGCGGATGTAATGTTGGGTCCCTAAATCAAAAATATATTATTGGGACTATCTATCAGAAGGTAATACCTAGGCAGCCATACGAATCGTATCCGGAGACTATGGCCGAGAAGCTTCCTTATGATGGTGCAGTTACTAATCCTGGAAATGCAATAGTGCTTGAGTGTGCCAAATCCATTGGTGGGAAATCTATTCAGCTGTTGTATTTTCATCTAGAGCCGCAGATTGATGTCTGCATAGGTGAAGAAGTGGTTAAAGGAACTGTCATTGGAATTTCAGATAATAGTGGGGATAGCAAGGGCGGCCATTTGCACCTGGAACTTAGGATATGCGAAGAAAGTGAGAAGGTGGAAGGCGTATGCCCAAGAGTCAGATCTATCAATCCAGCGCTTCTGCCGGACACATGTCTTTCAGGAGATCTAGTGGCGTTGCTTGATGCATCTATGTGCTATACTGACGTTCTAAGTCATAGCGTTCTTGAGATAGACGAGAGCTATTTCACAGGGACAGGTTAATTATTAGTTATTTTGTCTCTTTTATGTAACTATTTCTAAGTGATACTAAAACTAGTTTTTAAATATAGCTTTCAATTACTCATGACAATAACAGCTGTTTTGGGTGGGAAGAAAATGGCAGCCTTGTGTAGTCACCTAACTGATTGCTCCGCACTAATGGTGGGAACTTAGGTTGCCAAGGGCAAATAATTAAATATTTTAATCATTATGCAATGACAACAACTAATTTTCACTACATAATACTAACAAAAGCGAAAGGTTTAAATATATGCTTAAATCATCAATGCATTAGAATCATTGAATTAGGAATTAAAATAAACTCATAGGTGAATGGAGGAATAAGAAAATGAAGAGCAAAATGATGTTTGTCTTTATGACAATGGTGCTAGCCATTTTAACACTAGGCGCAGCATTTGCAGCAGTAGACTGTGATGTCAACCCATGTTATGGGAATGAATCAAACACACCAGAATTGGATGTTTTAGACTGCACTGTCAAAGTTAACGGCAGGATAGTTAAGAACGATGTTACAGTTCTAAAAGCATTCGAAAGGGGCGAAGAGCTCGATGTAGAGATTGAGTTCACATCACTTCAGGATGCAGAAGATGTTCAGATATTCGCATATTTGGCAGGATACCACAGGAGCAAAGCTCACAGTGAAGATATCTTTGACCTGACATCAACATTTGATACAGAAGCAAGCGTCTCATACAGGAAGACACTATCCTTGAGATTGCCAGATGACTTTGAATATGACACTGGCGACGAATTGAAATTGAGGATTGAGATTGCAGACAAGTTCCACACAGGATTTTCAAGGGTATATAACTTGAAAGTAGAACCACAGAGAGATTCAGTTGTTATCCAGGACATTGTCCTAGACCCAGATTCTGCAGTTATGGCAGGAAGAGGCCTTTTCTCATCAGTGAGAGTAAGGAACATGGGAGAAGACACAGAAGAATCACTAAGGATTGAAGTCAGCATGCCTTCCCTTGGCCTTAAAGCAACAGAATACATTGATGAGTTGGAAGCAGATGAGTCCACAACATCAGAAGACATGTTCCTAAGGATCCCAGCATGCGCAGACGCAGGCACATATGTTGTTAGAGCAACAGTGAGCTATGCAGATGGCGATGAAGAGATTGTGAAGGAAGAGAAGATAGAAGTTGTCGAAGACGAGAACTGCGGTGCAAATGTAGGCACAGGTACAGGAACAAGCGGTACAGATAAGACTGTTGTCACAGTTCCAGGAAAGCAGGATGTAGTCAAAGGCACAACAGGAAGTGTCTACCCAATAATAATCCAGAACAACGGTGCAACAGACAGGTCATACGAACTTAAGGTCTCAGGCCTAGATTCATGGGCAACATTCAGGATGGACCCAGGAGCTTTCGTCATAATGAAAGCAGGCGAGACAAAGACAGTTTACCTATATGTCACACCAAAGGAAGACGCACAGCCAGGAGAGAAGATCTTCATGGTAGGTGTTGAGACAAGCGGAGACTCAAAGCAGATCCCATTGACAGCAAATGTTGTCGAAGGAGAGAAGACATCAGGTTCATTCAGCTTCGGCAAGATGGACATGAAATCAGCTCTGGAGATCGGCCTAGTAGTCCTAGTAGTCCTATTGATAATCTTGGGCCTTATTGTCGGCTTTAACAAGCTAAAAGGCAGCGAAGAGAAGGACGAAGTCTCAGGACAGACATACTATTAAATATTTTTTTTATTTACTATATTATTGATGCTTAATAACTAAATAAACTAGCTTTGGTGGGGGAGCGTATGAAAAAGACAATATTGTTCATGTTAGTATTTTTGATGCCTCTAGTTCTAGGTGCAAATTCACATGTCTTTGTTGTAAATAAGTATATTCTAGATGTCAGGACAGATCTTCCGCCTATATCTATACAGCCGATTGTTTCAGAAGCGTTGGTATCTTCCTGTTCACCAGGGAATTTCTCATTCATTCTCAAGAATCCATCCTTATATGAGCATACATATTCATTTGATTTGAATAATTTCAAAGGGGTTGTTTATCACATCCAGCAGCTGACATTGAAATCAAAGGAATCAAGGCAGATAAATTTGAAGCTGCAGCCGGATTGCGGTTCAATAGGCAGGCTCTATCCATATCTTACAGTGACTTCAGGGAACCAGAAGGCAAATCTCCAGCTGGTCATGGACGTATCAGGAGCAGATAATACTCAGTGCAGATATTATTTCAGTGAGACTGAATGTAGTTCACCGCAGTATATTAGGATAATGCAGGGTTCATCAGCGACATTGAATCTCAAGGAATGGTTCTATGATCCAGACAAGGATGATTTAACATACAGTGTAGAATCTTCAGGCGTCTCTGTAAAAATTAGTGAGGAAGGGAAAGCTGTATTAAGGCCAAGATGGGATTATATCGGTGCCGAGGAAGTGGTATTCAAGGCAGATGATGAAAAAGGAGGGATAGCAAGTTCAAGGGTGTTCTATGTGCACGTCTACCCTAATGGAAGGAGCTATCTTCAGAATTTCCTATATGCATATTTCCTATATCTGCTTGTAGGGTTCTTGTTGTTTGTCATTCTGTTGATAATCCTGGCTAGCATATTAAGATCCTAAATAAGATTATTTTATCTTCTTCTTGTCATTCAAGATATTAGAATAGGCATAGATGAAAAGACCGCTGGACCATGCAAAAGGTTTTTCAGACTTATAGAGCATCCTCTTCACAGGCATTCCTTTTTCATAGACCTCAAAGACTTCTCCATATTTTGAGATGAGAGCTCCTATTTTGTCAAGCATCTCTTTAGCTTCATTGTCCATCCCGATCTTCTTTTTGGCAGCAGAGCTGATGGCGCCAAGCCAAAGCCACGATAGTCCATTGTGGTAATCACCAAGTCCAACAAGCCTTAAAGGGAGGTAAGCAAGGCTTTTAGGGTATTTGGGATGTACACAGCCGGAAGGAGTTTCATTGACCTCAAATATATGTGCCGCCTCTTCAATATGTCTGGCATTCTCTTTGCTTGCGAT
>JAMPXQ010000153.1 GCA_023701075.1 Candidatus Woesearchaeota archaeon | reverse complement strand
GATCAAAAAAATTATGCAGCCAGTCAGGCAAGACAAGGAACTGATAGCCATAGTAAAACCCTGCAATGACCAGGACAAATACAAGCGGCTCTTCTAAGATATCGATAAGGATATCATCAAAATCTGTCTTTGTCTTGGACGTCAGAATCCTCATAAACGTCTTGAAGAAATAATACAGTATCCTTCCTGCTATCACTGCAGCGATGATAATCCCGAAGAATTCAAGATACTGAAGTATCGTGTTCCCAAAAAACGCCTGTGTCAACATATCCTTGAGTGCCATGGATATCCAAAAACCCTAACTCATTTAAAAGCCTTTCTCATAACTGAATATTTTATCTGGAAGACCAGGAACATTGTCACAAAAACAAGGAGCGCGTATCCGATTATCTCATATAACTTGACAGCGCCAAGCGATTTTTGCGCAAGGAATATCACCAGCAGGAAAAGCATCGAATATATCAGGCCGTATGCCATGCCCATCTTCCATCTGCTCTCTTTCCAGCCAAGCCTTGCAAATATCATCTTTATGAACATAGATAAAAAAAGAGTGAACAAGAATTAATAAACTTTTAGCAAAAACTTTTTCCGCAGCCGCAGCTATGCTGGACATTCGGGTTCTCTATCTTAAACCCTGAACCCTGGAGGCCATCCACATAATCAATGGTTGTGCCTTTTAGGAATTCCATGCTTTCCTTGTCCACAAAAAGCTTGACACCGTGCTGTTCAAACACAATGTCTGTGTCTGCTTGAGCCTTCTCAAAATCCAAGCCGTACTGGAAACCGGAGCATCCGCCCGGGAATACATACAGCTTGAGGCCATAGCCTTTCTTACCATCTTTTGCAGCAAGCTCTGTTATCTTCTCTGCAGCCTTCTTTGTCAATATGACTTTTGCAGCTGCAGGCTTTGCAACCGCAACTTTCTTTACAGTCTTCTTGACTGAAGCATTGACTGATTTTTTTGTAGTCTTCTTAGCAACCATTAACCATCACCTGATGCCTTGGACAGAAGAACCAAATATAAAGATTTGCTTTAACTCTACCAGACTTCTCTTTTTATGTGTTCGATCCCAAGATTTTTGAGTTCTGATGCAAAGAATCTCACCATCTCAAGAGGGCCGCAGATGAAGTAGGAATATTCTTTAGGATCTCTTAAATTTTCCAGCATCATCTGCATGTTGAGCCTTCCAGTATAGCCTTTCCATGATGTCGGAGGCTGACCTGTCAAAGTATAGATTATCCTTATATTCTTCTTCTTCAACCCGAAAAATTCTTTCTCATAGATTATATCCTCAAACCTCTTTGTGCTGTAGAACAGCACCATCTCTTCATCTCCTGCTGAATTTATCATGGACCTAAAAGGAACGACGCCTGAACCACCGGCAATCATCACTATCTTATCAAATCCTACATGCGTGAATTTCCCAAGAGGACCTTCTATCTCGAAAATATCACCTGTCTTTGCAATGTGATGCATATATGTACTCATCTTCCCGTCTTTTGAATGAGCGATAGTCAGTTCCAATAAATCATCTTTTGGAGATGAAGCGATAGAATAATGCCTCTTCACCTCTTCAGCACCTATCTTCGCTTTCAAGGTGACAAACTGGCCTGAGATGAAAGTGAATGGCTGCGTCTCAAAACAGAAAGTTTTCACGCTATCTGTCTCAACCCTTATTTTTTTCAATATTGCTTTCATTTATCCTTAGAAATCTGCATGATTTAAAAATATTCTACTTGATATTCCAATATGATTTCAGCAACTTTTTCATATAAAACTCCCGATTTGTCATAATCTTGTAGGAACTTTGTAAGAACTTTTAAAAACAAGCCCTTATTCCTTCGAAACATGGAATCATTTTCATACCAGGTCAGGATACCTAAAGAGAGGATAGCAATCCTGATAGGAAAGAAAGGAGAGATGAAGAATCAGCTATGCGAAGCTACGAAGACTAAGATAGAGGTCGATTCAGTCGAAGGAGAGGTCACAGTAAGCGGCAAGGATGCTCTCATGCTCTATAGCACCAGAGAGATAATAAAAGCGATAGCCAGAGGATTCAATCCAGATACCGCTCTCCTGCTCCTGAAGCAGGATTATGCTTTTGAGATAATAAACCTGCCTGAATTCGAGAACCCTAACCAGTTTGTTAGAATAAAAGGAAGGATAATAGGAAAGGATGGAAAATCCAGAAGGCTCATCGAGGAATACACTGAAGCTTATATCTCAGTATATGGCAAGACAGTCTCTTTGATAGGAAGGGCTGAGACAGTTAATATAGCAAGAAGGGCAGTAGAAATGCTCATCAAGGGAAGTCCGCACTCAAATGTCTACAGATGGCTTGAGAAGATGAGAAGAGAGACAAAAAGAAGGGAATTTGAAGAGAATATCCAGGATTTCATCAAGAAGCCTGAAGATAAGAAAGAGCCGGATAGCGAGTAGCGAACCTTATCACATCCCTATTTTTCACATATTGATTCCTCTTATTCTCTTTTGCGAGATAATCTATCACAGAAACTGTCCCGCCTACCAAAGAAAACAAAGGCATTATTGTCTTATATGACATGTACCATCTGATCTCTGCGTCAATGCCACTTTGTGTCAATAAGACTTGCGCAACCCTTGCTATTGATGAACCTATAATCAACGCTGCTCCTATACTGCATCCGCCAAAAAAGCCAGTCATAAACCTATAAGCAACGTCTCCTATGCCTACTTTCTTCATCCTATTCAGATCTTCGTACCTCAGGCTATCAACAACAGGCAATGCGTTGACACCTTTCCTTGTCTCAACAAAATAGAAATCATGCATGTCCCTGAATACAAAATGTCTG
>JAMPXQ010000152.1 GCA_023701075.1 Candidatus Woesearchaeota archaeon | reverse complement strand
TCCTGTCCTCTTCATCCAATGTGAAATCAAGGTCTAGGTCTTCTTTCATATGAATATCGTCTTTTGTCCCTGTAAGGGGCAGGATGCCTATGTCTTTTGAGAACCTGAGGATTATCTGGGCTGATGTCTTATTATGCTTCTTTGCGATACCGCTCACTTTCTCTACCACCCCAGGATTTGCCGTAAGGAGAGAGAAGCCTTGATAGATGATATCATTCTTCATGCAGAATTCACGCACTTCTTTGTCCCAGCCTGAAACTGCGTAGCACCTGTTCTGCACTATCTTTGGCTTTATCTTCGCTTTCTCGAATAATGTCTTCAGCTGCTTTAGGTTCACATTGCTTATCCCAAGCATCCTTATTTTCTTGTTCTCATAGAGGGTTTCCATTGCTTTCCAGACTATGAGATCATCATATGTCAATACTAATGATGTCGATGGGCCGTGAAGGAGATATGAATCTATGTAATCTGTCTTCAGATGGATTAGGGAGCTTTCGAACGATTGGAGGACTTGAGATGTGAAATCAGAATTCTTGTTATAGGGGATCCTGTTATCCTGGCTGGATGCGTATGTGAACTTCGTCTGGATGAACAGGTCATGCCTAACTATACCTGATTTCTTTATTGCATTACCTACGCCTTCCTCATAATAATGCTTCCTCTGGTTTGCTGTATCTATGCCACGGTAGCCTAGGGAGAGCGCTTTTAGGACGAGGTCTTCTGTCTTCAATTCTTTCCAGGCAGTGCCGTAGAGGATTGGTGGGGGCATATTAAAATGGAAGGTGGAAGGGTTATAAGAAGGTTACTGATGAATTTCTATTGACTCATCTTACCGACAGTCTTATCTCCAATCAATATTGTCATCTGTTCTATCGCTATCTGATTGAGTATCTCTAATCTCTCTGATTTTGATTTTCCTTGCCTGATGAAAAGCGCATTCAGATTCTCTAGATTTGCAAGGCATACAAGCTGGGATACATCTGCATAATCTCTGATATTCCCATCATTGTCTGAATTATTATCTCTCCACTCCTTGGCAGTTATCCCGAACAATGCAAGATTCAGTATGTCTGCTTCTGTAGCATAGATCAGGTTTTCTTCATTTCTAGATATTTTTTCTGGTATAAGGTGTCTCTTTATTGCATCTGTATGTATCCTATAGTTTATCTTTACTAAATTGCGTTTTATATCCCAGCCTAATTGCTTTTTCTCGTTTTCATCTTCCTTCAGCCTCTGGAATTCCTTTATCAGGTAAAGCCTGAATTCAACTGAAATCCAGGCCGCGAATTCAAATGCTATGTCTTTATGCGCAAATGTCCCTCCATATCTTCCAGACCTTGAGATGATGCCGATTGCATTGGTCTTTTCTATCCACTGCTTTGGTGAGAGTATGAAGCTGTTCAGTCCTGCCTGATTTCTAAACCCCTCGAATTCGAGGGGTTTAAAACTTGAGTTGTTTATCCTTTCCCAAGTTCCTAGAAACTCTATAGTTTCCCTGCTCCTCAACCAATTCTGGATAATTTGATCAGTTCTTGCAGAATCCTTATGCCTTGCAATATCAGTAAGCGAGATAAAATCAGACTTATCTTCTATATAGTACGATATATCTGTTCCACTGACTTCAAACTTAGGTTCTTTAAGCATCATCATGGAGGCAATCAGGACTGCTCTTGTTTAAATATCTCACATAGAATTGTCCACTGCGTCCAGTGCGTTGATATTCAAGATATCCTATTTAACCTATCCAGCAAGCGGAATGCATCTTTGTCAAATCTCGAGAAAGCAAACCATTTTTTACCAAGATCCTTAAGGGAAGCACCGAAATGATAGACATCTTTACTATCAACGATAAGGAATCTGTCATGGCATTCCTTAAGTTCCCTGATGTCAATTTTTGGATATTGTGAATTGAATCTCTCCAGGTCAAGCGATAACTGCCTTGATATCTCTTTTGTAAAAATAGTGGCTTTCACATCTGCTTTCCTCTTTATGAACAATGTAAGGACAGAATCGTCAATGTAATTGTCCAGCAGGATGATACTTTCTTCTGCACCCCTTATAATACCTGAAACAAAGGTATATGCGTCAAACACTTCTCCGTTGAAATATATACCCTGCTTGGGTTTCTCTGACTGTAATGCATTAAAGATTTTATCAAAATTCTTGTCTGTTTTGAGTCGGAACTCAAAGTGCTTTTGTTCAACAGAATCTAGCCTTGATAATATTTCAGCGTTTTTTGAGATGATTTTTCGCATGGCGATGAAAGCATTCATTATCTGTATACTAACCTCAATGGCAATCTTGCTTTTCAATACTGCTGAAAGCATAGCTACTCCCTGCTCGGTAAAGGCATATGGCATGTACCTTCTGCCACCATAGAAACTTGAGGTTGCAGAATGTGACCTCAAGTTTTCAGCTTCAGGTCCAGTTAATTGAAACATAAACTCTTTTGGGAATCGCTCTATATTTCTCTTGACTTGCTGATTAAGCCTTTTAGTTTCTACTCCATATAATTCTGCAAGATCATTATCTAGCATTACCTGCATATTTCTGATAAAATAAATCTTTCTTTTGAGATTATTATCAATGATAGCTGGACAGTCTTTTTTCATCTGGTGGGTTAATCAAAAATTCACACCTGTTTAAATATCTCACAGCAGAAAGTCCAGTGGATCTTTTGTCCAGTGATGCTATAGCTTACCTGAGTATGCCAGCATGCTCTCTATCTCATCTTTTAGGTAATCTGTGTCATACATATCATACTTCCCATCCGGTTTGAGATGTATCAATAACTGGCCTGATATCTTATACCCATATTCTAATTCAAGGATGTATCTGTATAATGACAGCT
>JAMPXQ010000151.1 GCA_023701075.1 Candidatus Woesearchaeota archaeon | reverse complement strand
TTGCAAGGCATATCGCTATAGCCACCCTCTGAAGCTCTCCACCTGAAAGTTCACTCAGCTTCTTTAGGAACAAGGGAGCTATGTCCAGAGGCCTTATTATCTCCATATCATATTTCAATGCTTCATGCACCACTGACATGACAAGCTCATCTGAATCTGAATTCAGATACTGAGGCTTGTATGAAACTTTTATCTTCAGATCCAATTCAATATCATCAGGCTTATCTTCCCCTGCCAAAAGCTTCACAAAACTTGTCTTACCTATACCATTCTCTCCTAATACTCCCACTTTTTCATATACCCTGAATTCCCCTTCTTCTGCCTTCAAGGTGAAATCTCCATATTTTTTCGAGAAAGACGGCCATCTTGCAAGAGGCATTGTAGCAACAGATTTGAATGGCTGCTTCACACCAAACTGGATCTTATGATCCCTAAACCTGACGTTCTCATCCTTTAGATACCCTTCCAAGAATGTGTTTATCCCATTCTTCGTCGGCCTAAGCTGCGAGACTACTCCAAATGCCCCTTTGCTCCCATATAATATATGAATCATATCTGCCATATAATCAAGAGCTATGAGATCGTGCTCAATCACAATGACTGCTGTATCTTCTGTCGCAAGCTCTTTTATGTGCTTTGATATCTTTATCCTCTGCTTGATATCAAGATATGATGTTATTTCATCAAAGATATAGACATTCGCCTTCCTAAGAAATGTCGCTGCTACTGCAAGGCGCTGAAGCTCTCCACCAGAGATGTTCTTTATGTCCCTATCAAGTATCTTCTCCAATTCAAAATTCTTGATCACTTCCTCTATCTTCCCGTTCTCATCAGTCTTCTTCAAAAGGTCCATGACCTTGCCTGAAAACTGCTTTGGTATGAGGTCGACATGCTGCGGCTTATATGCTGTCTTTATCTCTCCCCTTTTCACGCGCTCAAAAAATCCTTGGGCCTCTGTGCCTTTGAAATAGGCTATCAGATCCTTGATATCTGCCTCTTTACCGAACTCCCCAAGATTAGGCTTGAGAACACCTGCAAGTATCTTAATTGCGGTACTCTTCCCGATGCCATTGACACCCAGAAGACCTACAACTTTCCCAAATAGCGGGATCGGCAGGTTATACAATGCAAACTCATTCTGGCCATACCTATGCATAGGCGGCTTATCCAGTGCCTCCGGAAGATTTATGATATTTATGGCTTCAGGCGCCTGGTTCACACATATCCCGCAGCCGATGCATAGCACCTCATCTATCAGGAGCTTCTGACCCTCGAAATACATGCAGTCGTCACCTTTCCTGTTTATCGGGCAAAGCCCTTGGATATGCTTCTTCTTGTCCATATCCTTGAGTTTTGTATTGTCCACTACTGCAATTCTTTTGGCCATATCCTAATCGGAGTTACTTTTGTTATTTAAAGGATTTGGTAAATTGAACTGCCCTAGTGAAATCAGATTCAAATAATGCTGGCATGAAAGACAATAATACCTAGATCCCTCACTCAAGATAAAAAAAAGTTAAATTTATATATATTTTAACTATTTCTATTCACTACTTAATAATAAATAATTAAATAAAAGTTTAGAACTATTGAAGGGTTAGAAAAATGACAAGTTGGTTGACAGAGTATATTTTATCTCAGATGGGTTCTATAAATGGCAGATCCATGCCATTTAACCAAAGATTTGGCGGATACCCTATTTTAGTTCCAACAGAGAATGGAGAATTCCATTTTGGTATTGCACATGTCGATTCAAATGGCCAAACTTTTTTTAATTCTTCTCCAGCATGCACTGATTTTATTGGAAGACATATGGGAAATGTAGTGCCTATCAAAGGCGAACAACCTTATCGTACCCTTAGAGATTTTGTAATGAGATCGCCAAAAACTACAGACTGGCTGGAAAATGAAACCAAAGTACTCACTCCCGGACATGAGGGACTACCTATAGCCATCACTGAAAAAAAAGTTGACAATAATTATGGCGGAAGAAGAGACATTGTAAGGGCAGGCATATATGACATTGGAAAGGATGGACCTGTGTTAATCGATCACCCGCATAATGATATAATCCCTTTTGATTTCAGACAAGTTGCATTTAAATTCCTAGATGCTCCTGCATTAGAGCAGCTATATCGCGCACCTATGCCTGATCAAGATGATCTTCAACTTGGGATGCTTCAGCAATATCTACAGGATGGCGGGCATGGAGGAGTTATAGTCATCAACAATAGCTTCAACAAGGGAGGACCTGTAACTAATTATTTTGACGAAAGAGCAATCACCGGAAGCTTCAATACTGATGACCATAGGCAAAACATCCAGCTTGACAACCATCCTTTAACCATAAATGACCTTCACAGAGAGAGTCATGACAGACATGACGTATATCACAACCATAGCAGAAGAAGCTCAGTAGACAACCATGCTGTAGATAATAGCGTCAGAGGCAACAGCTATTGGTGATTAATCTATTTTTAGATATCCCACTTCCTAGTCCTAATCAACATTATTAACATCCCTGATTGTTACACTGGATATAAGACAATAATCCAAAAGAACTAAACTGCCAAAAAAAAAAGATTTACACTATACCTAGCAGATAATGCTTTTTTACAGATAAAGCATTCTTAACATACGGCTAATAGGTCAATGAGCCTTAATTTCATCTCTGGCATGCTAATCCTTTGCGTATAGTCTTCTATAAATGTACCGGAGAATATGCCACTCATCATATCGATCTGGCCTGAAGAAAATCCAAAATGACTTGATGCCTTTTTGAAATACTGCGGAGAGACTCTTATCTCTGTGTATGGACTAGGTTCATCTTTTGCAAATGGCAGAAAATGATAATATATACCTCCTCTGACCTC
>JAMPXQ010000150.1 GCA_023701075.1 Candidatus Woesearchaeota archaeon | reverse complement strand
GACATAAGATTATAAGAAAGCCCTGCAGTATCAAGAACATATTGTTTCTGTCTTTCATTTTTCACACACATACATCAGCATATGGCCAAAAATATACCTTATAATGCCGATATCTAGTACGAATTTTCCGAGAGCTAGCATGGCTTTTTGGAACTGATTTGCATCTTTTTCAATCATGGAAGATATGGATCTTGGCCTCTTACCAAATAATTCCTGTTCAATCCCGGTATATGAGTCCCAGGCTGTCGAATGCACTATCTTGAACCCAGAAGCTGCTAATCTCTCTTTGAATTCATTCTTTGCATACGCATATTGGTAAAAGACACCTTTCTTGTTCATGATGCCTAAAGCATGCTTAAGCCTTCTCAAAGGATTGTAATAAGGGACGGTCACTATCATCACGCCGCCTTTCTTAAGGACCCTGTATGCCTCAAGCATAGCTTTATTTGGTCCATCTTCAAAATGCTCAAAGACACCAAGAGAGATGTATCCGGAAAAGCAGGAATCTTTGCAGTCTAATGAAAGCACATTCCCTACAGAGACAGGAAGGGCAGGATATATCTTTTTTATGTTGGTGATGGTATTCTTGGCATAATCTATGCCTATAGCATCATATCTGTTTCTTTTCAGGAAATCGACCCATTTGCCGGTGCCGCATCCGGCCTCTAGTATCTTCCCTTTTTTTGGCAGGAACCTAAGGAAAGCCTTGCCTAAGAAATGGTCATCTGTTTTCTCATATTCACGCTTGATATTGACCTGGTCCCACAAGCCTTCCCAGTACTCCCTATCGGCTTTCTCTTTATAGATCTTTATCGACACTTTATGACACCTTCATCACAGCAACTGATCCGTTTATTTAAATGGTAAGCTTAAGAGGATGGATTATTCAGCAAAACCTGCGTGATAAATAGGGGTCGCAAGATTTGTGCACTTTTGTCATCCCATAAGCTAACCATCTTTTCAGTCCAATTTAATCTCTGCATCCTTTTTCTTAAAATCGAGAGTCACGATGCCGTTCTCGAATCTTCTTGACCAAACACCGTTTTCATATCTTCTTTCTTGCACAGGTCTTCCTAGAGGCATATCATATATATCCTTGAATGCATCATAATCCGATCTGTAGTTGCCTAGCTTATACCCGCCAGGATTCAGATTCATGTAGAAGGATCTTTCATGCATCCCTAATAAATAGGATACTACATTGAACATAGTCTCTTCTCTATCAAGCCCGGAGTTATGGGCTACAGCGATATAATACTTGCCTGCCTTTCCAGAATCTTCCAAGGCATTTATCTGCTGTTCCCATTTATCCTGGTCTCTCCATGGTTTTTTTGGATACCAGGTGTAGATGTTTGCAAATCCTTCTTCGACTATCCCATCAGTTATCCCATATGCCTCTTCCCATATGCTTTCAATGGCCTTTCCTCTCCATTCATAGAGAGGTTCATGATTTATGAGGCTTGCGCCATTTATTATGAACAACCGTTCTCCAAAGTCCTTGTTTATGCTGCTTAAGTGACCATATACAGCATTCTCATATTCAATACTGCCATAATCCAAGACTTGCGGCATATATTGTGCCTTGTCAAGATATATGACATCCAGGAAAATCCCATCAAATCCATATTTTTCAATGGAATAAATGTAATCTCTGGAGGCATAGCTTGTCCAGCCAGGATTAGCAAAATCCAAGAAGAAAGAATGATTCCTGCTAAAAGAACTATAATCATCATAGACTATATTCCCTTCAACAGTCTTTATGAACCAATCCTTATGAAGATCATAAATTTTAGAGAATCCGGATGCAGAATGCCCCATCTTTGATTCATTCGTGATGCCTGCAAACTTATAGTCAAGGAGGATTATATCTGGGTTATTCTCTCTTAGATATTGCAGATAAGGTCCGTGGGACTCTGCAGCTATCAAGAGTCCTGAATGTTTTGCAAGCCAATGATACTCTTCTAAGGAATAAGGTTTCTCATATATAGGATATGCAAGTTTTATAGGATGAACATAGGATTGTCCATTATCTTGTATCTTGATAGATGATTTTTGACCTGCTGGATCAAGCAGCTTGATGAACATCAGGCTTGATGAGATCAGTATTGTCAATATCAAGATTATCCAGAACATCTTGTGTATAGTCTTATCCCTCATGCTGCGCCCTTCTTTCCTTTGAAAACCAGATATTTCTTGAAGATATATGCACTGACTGCAAATTCGCTTGCGAGCATTGCATAAGCTATCGATATGCTCCCATATCTGATGAAGATGACTGAGATTAAAAGTGTCATTATGCTCACACCGCCTTTGATTATGAAGATGTCAAAATAATCCGCTTTATGTTTCACCCAGGTATACAAGAGCTCATTGAATGCCAATGGGATGAGTGCGATGCATAATACTACAAGTATCGGGTAGCTCTCTAAAGCATAGTCATCCCCATATACTTTTAGGATATATCTACCTGTGAGTATCATGAAGGATGCAGCCAAGATCATGAAACAGATATTTAGGAATACAATCTTTCTGAAGCGTATAAGGCTGCTTTTTTTTGTTGAGATGTCTGCATATAATGACTTGCCGAATGAATTATTGAGCTGTGTGATGGCCTCTATCAGTTTATAAGGTATGAAGAAGAAGGCTGTGTAAGCAGGGCCAAGGAAATAGGTTATCATTATCGTGACTGCAAAGCTCTTGAGCCAATATAATGATTTGGAGACATGGTTCACTAAGCTGAACCGAAATATCCTCTTGATGAGCTTATGATCAAAACGTAGCCTGAAGGTGAATCTGCTCCATATCAATGAGATTATAAGAGCTATAGAAGCCGGAATTATCCAGGAATAGAATATTCCAAAAAAACTGAAAGCGACTAGGAAAGCAAGCATAGCAAGCCT
>JAMPXQ010000149.1 GCA_023701075.1 Candidatus Woesearchaeota archaeon | reverse complement strand
GAGATTATGACTATCTTGCCTTCTTTCATGCTTGCATATGCTTCTTTAGAGGATCTTATAATAGAAATTGTATTTGTGGAAAATATCCTTTCAATCTCATCATCACTGTATTCATAGAACGGCTTTTTCAGATTCATCCCCGCATTATTGATGAATATATCCACTTTCCCAAATCTCTTCGCTGCAGTCCTAAATATCTCCTTGACATTTTTTGAGACATCTGCCATTATCACGGCAGATTTAGAATCCAATTCCTTCTTGAGAGACTCAAGCTCGCTCCCTGTCCTTGCAACCAAGATTAATCTGCAATCTTCTTTATCTAATTCTTTTGCAAGCTCCCTACCTAGGCCTCTTGACGCGCCTGTAATCACTATTACCTTATCTTTCAAGTCCATCCTAAACAATAGTTGCAATTAGAATAAATATTTACCTGATATGGAGCTCAACAATGTCCTTATCCTGGAGGACATGCTGGAGACTGACTATCTTTTGGCCTTCAAACCTTGCTGATTTACCCCATACCCTTGCAAACTTGAACCTTCTTATGAAATCTTTATGCAGCCTATCGCACAGCCTCTTCAAAGTATCCCCCTGCTTGAGTATCATCGGCTCGTTCATGTCTGCCTCTTTTGCAGGCTCTTTTAGGAATATCCTTATTATCTTGAGCGCTTCAAATATGCCTTTCCTCACTTCTTCAAGATTCTCTTCTTGGTCTGCTGAGATATATATCGCATCTGGAAACTGCTTCTTCACTTCTTCTACGTATTCCGGTGTCACTGTATCTATCTTATTCATGACCACTATACCCGGCATATATACTTTGTTCCCTTCTATCACATCTATAAGCTGTATCTCATTTATCTTGCTCCTGATCAAGACATGGGCATTATTTATCCTGAATTCCTTCAATATGCCTTCTATAGTCTTCTTCTCTATCTCAAGCGGGACAGTGCTGCTTATAGAAACGCCTCCCCTAGGCACCTTCTTAATCTTAACATCCGGCTTATCCTGGTTGAGCCTGATCCCTGTCTCGAACACTTCTTTTAGTATGACATTATAATGAGAAAGCTTGTTTATGTCAAGGAGCATGATTATCATGTCTGCTGATTTTATTGCTGAGAGGACTTCCCTCCCTCTTCCTGTCCCTGACGCTGCGCCTTCAACTATACCTGGGACATCGAATATCTGTATCTGCGCATTGTTATATTCCAAAAGGCCCGGGATGACTGTGAGGGTCGTGAATTCATATGCTGCAACCTTTGAATTCGCATTCGTGAGCTTATTTAATAAAGTGGATTTGCCTACTGAAGGGAAGCCTAGAAGTGCGACTGTCGCGTCCCCAGATTTCCTGAGGACATAACCATCAGTCTTTCCCTTCCCTTTCTTGACCTGGTCTATCTCTTCTTTGAGCTTTGCAATCCTTGCCTTGAGAAGCCCTATATGATGCTGAGTGGCCTTGTTATACTGCGTCTTGCCTATCTCAGCTTCAATATCCTTTATCTTCTGCTCTCGACTCATATGGTTTTAGAAAGTAGACGATGTTTTAAAAATGTTGTGGCTAGACGTACATAGGAATAGAAAGCCTTAACCATGCCGTCTCTAATTTTTTATCAACATGAGCACCCTTATACTGACAATCCTGACTTAAAGAGATATCAAACGATACATTATTCCTTGGTGTGAAATATAATTCATTATTTGCAGTTATCTGAGTATCAAACAATTCTGATATCCCGACAGATTCTGGCATGTTTGAAAGCTTTGCCAGATGCAGATCAAGATTATTTGGCAAGACTGCCCTTGATATCTCCATCCCTAGATAAATCATCTTTGCTGCAAGATCCTGATATCCTTCTGCTACCTGGACAGGACCAAGATTCTTCAGATGTTCTTTATCCTTTGCCTTCACAAAATCAATGCCATAGTCAGGATGCTGCAAGTCTATCGGAAAGATAGTATATGGTGCAAACTGCATATGGCCAACTAACTCCACTCCAGAAAAAATCTCTAGTGTCACGTCTCTTTTACGGTAGCTTTCCAGTGGCCCGTCAAACTTCAAAGAGTACTCTTTATCATCAATCCTGACACTAGCTGAACCATCCTTCAGCAGCTTTGATATAACCTCATCTACAGCCATATGCTTGACACCCATACCATGTATATATAAAACTTACCATTAAAAAGTAACAACCCTTTTGTTGATTTGATGCCATAGCTGTTCTTAGAAAATGGAAACATATGATTAATTTAATAAGGCCATCAGCCTAATCTATCAAAATATGATGACTAATAAAACACTAAGATATGTGGTATATCTTCTGCTGATCTTTGTTTTCTTCAAACTGATGTTCTTCAAACCCTGGATAATCGGGGATGGGCTTCATCAGTATTCCCAACTTAGATCGATCGTCATTGATAAAGACCTTAATTTCTCAAATGAATACGAATATTTCAGGACACAGAACCTGGGGAATGTGCTTGACCCTAAATCAAAGACAATAACCGGCCTTCCGCCTAATCCTTGGCCTATAGGGAATGCTGTACTCTGGTCACCTTTTTTCCTGATGGCACATGCTATTGAAAAAGTGACCGGAGAAAAAGCAGACGGATATTCAAAGAGATATATTGATTTCGTAACGACCGGAACCTTGATTTACTCATTCTTAACTCTAGCCTTGATATACCTGCTGCTTGCAAAGACATTCAAAGAGGAGGTAGCTTTTATTGCCACCATAGCTATATTCCTCGCTTCATCACTGATGTATTATACCTTCATCGACCCATCTGTATCACATGCATTGTCTGCATTCACAACAACTCTTTTCCTCTACTATTGGTATAGCACAAGAAAGGATAGGACTCTATTCCAATCAATGGCTCTAGGTTTTTTTGCCGGGATTATGGT
>JAMPXQ010000021.1 GCA_023701075.1 Candidatus Woesearchaeota archaeon | reverse complement strand
ATTTCCCATTCTTTTTATTAAATAAACCTTTTGTTGTTTTTAAAGATTTTATCTCTTCAAAATTACCATTAATTCTTCCTTGAATTGAGAATCCTTTAATGTCAAAGAAAATTTTGTTGTCCAATTCAACAATACTTGAGAATTTATATGCTGATGCGATTTTTGAAGGTTCTTTAAAACTTTTCATTTTTTCAATTATATTAATTAAGTTATCAGCATCTTCAATAAAAGTTTCAATTACACCAAAATGAGTTATTGCTTGAATAGGCTTCACCCTATAAAAAAAAACATATTTTAAGTGAATTTTATTTGTTCGTGGCTTTGGAAAAAAATAAATTTTACTTTTTAAAATTTCAGAAAAAGCATATTCTCCAATAGGCACAACAATTGAATCCTTACTTTTTTCCATTTTCTTCAAGTTCCTTTTCCATTAGTTTTTCAAATTGTCTTGATGTAATAATTCCTTCTTTTCTA
Source organism: Candidatus Woesearchaeota archaeon (assembly GCA_023701075.1). Taxonomy (GTDB): domain Archaea; phylum Nanobdellota; class Nanobdellia; order Woesearchaeales; family GW2011-AR15; genus GW2011-AR15. Next base: position 13,702 of record JAMPXQ010000021.1, on the reverse strand, counting down.
CAATAGATTCTGTATGCTTCATATAATTGTGTATTTACTTTTAAAGTGATATTTTTTGAATTCATTAAATCCCCAAACTAACAAATATGTGCACATATTTATAAATATCCCTAATCAAAAGAAGCGTCTCTCGAGCTCTCTCTACTGAACTCCCCCCTCGACGTATTTATCTAAGAGCCTTCGGCTTCGATTTAACGGGAAAAACCTCTTTTTATGGCACTTCGTGCTAGATGTTAACATCTACGGAACTGACTCCTGCGTCATACGCCTCCGCTCTCCGAGTCGGAGCCTATACAGTCTCCTCCCGTTCGTGCTCGGTTCTGGCAGGAGGCAAATTTGCGAGGGAAGATTACCTATCCACCCCACCTCAAAACATTTATATCCTCCCCCCACCCAATAATCTCATAACATGTCACTAAAACAGTCACTAAAACCTCACCGATTCAAGGTCATCCTCGCTGCAGGCATAACACTTGTCTGGTACATCATCCTATACGTGCTGTTTTCCAGCATAAAATACAAGTGCCTGTCAGTTATTCAAGAATGTTTTGATTATAGTTTCCTTGTCCCTATTATGAACATCCCGCACTGCGGCTGTTATACCATGATGAATGTTCTCACATTCTGGCTGATTCTGCTTACACCAGGGATATTTGTCTATATAGTATATTCAGTTGTGGATTACCTAAGATTGAAGAACGAGAAGAGATAACTTAAGACATAATCAAAAGAAATATAACCTAAGACATCAATTATCCTTCTAATGGACAAGAAACACATCATCATCTGGCTTTCTGTTATCCTCCTGATATTCATGCTGTTCTACTTCAACCAGTCCTGCTATCTTTGGGATGGCAAAGACACTGCAAATGGAGAGCCTATAGGCGGCTATGAATGTGAGATATTATACCTCCCTATGTTCATCACGATGGCTGTATTCTCCCTGCTGTACTTCGGATTGTCATATTATCAAAGGAAGAAGAAATAAGCATCTAGAAACATATTTAAATCCCAAATCCCGATTTTATAGTTGATGAATCTTCTCTCGCTGAAAAAAGACATAAGGGATATTGAGAGGCTAGAAGAGATTTTCAGGATCCTAAGTGAAGAGGGCTATCATTTCCTCATCGATAGGATTCATAAGAAGAAGAATTCAGAAGCCAAGCTCATCTCTCCTATAGAACTAAGAGAGCTCTTTGAGAAGTTAGGCCCTACATACATAAAACTGGGCCAGTTATTGTCAATAAGGAGCGACCTCGTCCCTCACGAATATTGTGAAGAGCTAAAGAAGCTCCAAGATTCAGTCCAGCCGATCTCTTATGACCAGATAAAGAAAGTCATAGATAGTGAATTAGGCGTATTGAGTAAGGATCTCAAGAGCATAGAGAAAAAACCTCTTTCTACAGCATCGATATCCCAGGTCCACTTGGCTACGTTAAAAGGGAAGAAAGTAGTGATAAAGGTTCAGAAGCCCGGCATTAGGAAAATAATGGAAGCTGATATCGACATAATGGAATATGTCGCAAAAGAGCTTGATAAGCATCCTCAGTTCAAGAGCTTAAATCCAATAATGATTGTGAAGGAATTCAAGGATTATACAGAGAGGGAACTGGATTTTAGGTATGAGATGCGCAACCAGAAGAAGTTCCATGAATATTTCAGCACCTGGAAGACTGTAGGGATACCAAAAGCATATGTCGATTACACAAAATCAAAAATCATAGTGATGGAGTTCATAGATGGCTGCAGCCTTAGGGATAAGGAAGGTGTATTAAAACTTGGGATGGACAAAAAGAAAGTGGCTTTGATAGGTTTTGAGGCCATACTATATCAGGTATTTGAATTAGGTTTCCTGCATGGCGACCCTCACCCTGCAAATGTCATAGTGTCAAAGGACAAGAAGCTCTATTTCATAGATTTTGGCATAGTCGGCTATATCACGCCTCAGTTCCAAAACGAGCTTCTAAAAGCCCTTATCTCCCTGATGAATAAGGATGTGAAAGGGACAGTTAGGTATTTCCTGAATTTCTCAAAGACTACGATAGATTCAGACGTAGATTCATTCAGGGAAGAAGCGGAGTACATAATGAACAGCTGGTATGGCTCATCGTTCAAGGAGATGCGTTTCACATCCATGATATATGAGCTGCTCAAGATTGCTGCAAAATACCATATAGAAGTCCCTGCAGATATAGTCCTTGTCGCAAAAGGCCTCCTGACAACAGAAGGCACAGCCTGTGAATACGATCCTGATTTCAACATAACAAGAGAAGTGAAGCCTATACTGAATAAGATAATACTGAAGAGGTTCGGCCCTCAGAGCATAGAGGCAGAGCTAAAGAAAGATACGATGCTCATAAGTGACCTGCTTGAGAATCTCCCGCAGCGCGCTGAGCAGATAGTGGATAAGATTGAGAAAGGCGAGATATCAGTGAAGATTGAGAGTGCAGAGATAAGGGAGATAGAAAGGACTATGCAGATGAGTTCAGATAAGAAAGCCCTCTCAGTGCTTGCAGGCCTTGTATTCATAGGCTCAGCAGTCATGACATTCGCAGGCAGCCGGTATGAATTGTTCGGCTATCCATTGGCATTCTTAGGTTTTCTCATATCCCTCTTCCTTGGAACAGCATTGATGGTAATTTTTATAAAGGATAAAGACAAGAGATAGTATAGGTGATGAATATGGCAGAAAAGATGATAATTAGGGCATTCCAGCTTGGTCTTGGCATTGTGGATATCACAAAAGAAGAAGTCCAAAAACTGGTCAAAGAGCTGAAGGTGGATGAGAACACAAAAGAAGGAAGGAAATTGGTCGCAAGTCTCATCAAGAACGGCAAGGAAGCTTCAGTGAAGCTGGAGAAGAAGATAGAGCAGCATTCAAAGAAGCTCAGTTCAAACTTCGTCACAAAGAAGGACCTGGATAGGCTAGAGAAGAAGATAGACGCTCTTGCAAAGAAGAAGAAAAGATAATTATCCTTTTTTCATTTTTTTATTGATATGATATATAATTGACATCTCCTTATTCAGATATCTAAGATTATGTTCTCACGAAGTGTCAGGTTTTGAAGAGCAAAGGAATGTAACTGCATTTGATTATTAATCCAGGTTCCTGATGCATTGATTATCTTGGCATACGCATTTAGGTTCTGGACCTGGAGGAAGAGGAATATCTGGTTGTCCTTGTGTGCCACATACAGCATCACAATCCTTATATGTCTCTTTTTTCGTATCACATACATAAGAGCATGAGCAATGGGACAATCTGATTATGCAATCATCATCTGTGCGGCATGAATCCTTCTCTAGATTTTGTTGAGAGCAAGATGACAATAATACCATTGAGATAAAAACATAACACAATGCAAATTTTTTCATAATCTATTAATGAAGAATTATCTATAAAAACATATCGATTGCTTCAACGTAAGGGTATTGAACAAACCTGATTATATATCCAGGTCATCGATGCTCTCTATGTCTTCAAGGCTTATCTCATCATCGTCATCGATTGCAGCAGGTTTTTCCTCTTTTGCCTTTGGCTTGTCCGCTTTTGGCTTCTCAGCCTTTGGCTTGTCCTCCTTGGCCTTTGATTTAGGCTCAGGTTTTAGTTCTGCCTTTGGCTCTGGTCTGCTCTCTGTCTTTGCTTCAGATGGAGTATTCTCAGCCTGCAGCCTCTTTATCTCATCTTCAGGATTTGGATTAGGTTCCACCAGCTGCACGATGAATTCCATCCGATCAAACATCTGGTTCTTGTTCACCCTTCCTGTGAATTTCACGATCTTTCCAAGAAGGTCATTTTTCACCTGCTCAAACCCCATGTCCTTGTTTGACATCATCTCGTCATGGCTCATGCCAAACAACCTCTGTGTCTGGCTCTTCCAAAGAACGACTCGGATATTCTCGGTGCCGTCATCAAGGATTATGTTCGTGACATAGGAATGATCAGGCGTTGCTATCTTCTTGTCATTGAAGTAAAACCCGTCCTCTTTCTCGCTCACTCGTTTTCCTGTCTCAGGGTCTATTGGAAAGAACCTTGGATCGAACACCTGAAGGATTGTTCCCATTATGTCTACATTATCATCGGTCTCTTTCAGGTCTTTTATGGACTTTCGTTCAGCAGTCTTAGGCCTTATCTCCATCTTCTCCTCAGTTTTAGTGACTTTTGCCTTGTCACCTAGATGGATCTCTGCTTTCCCCATATTCTCTCTTGAATATGCATCTTCTATTTTTATGACGTCCCCTTCATTTAGGCTCTTGATTAAGTCTGCCTTGTCATTCCATGCAACAAGCCTTATGACACCAGTATCATCGCCGATTAGAAGGTTAGTGACCTTCCCTTTCATGTTGCCTTTTGCAAATTCCCTAGTCTCATATAATTTGACTATCTTTGCAGTGATATTGACGCTCCTCATGCCTGAGAGCACATTCTTTATCTGAAGCTTTGAATCATCGAGTATCTTGACACCAAGTTCATTGGCAATGATATGAAGAGCCCCATCCTCGCTTATCAGGCCGGAAAGCTGGTCCAATTTATCTTTGACCTTTGATTTTATCTGCTGGTCATTTAGGCCGCTCTTCTCTTTAATCTTATCGATGATCAATTCTTTAGGTACTTTTATCATGAACTACACCCCGTAAATTAAGCTATTAGAATAGGTGTCCGTATTTAAAATATTAGGTTGGTCTGGTCATATAGTCAATTTGAATATATTCCCAGATGGTTTGATACAGTCCTCTCGGTATATGCATTGATGTCAGATGATACCCCTTCATTATTTAGGGTTTTTGGGTCAGCATTAGCTGGAGGGTCAGTCGGGCTGTTTAATATCCCTTTCCCTTGCATCACAAGAGTCGTCGATCCTCCTCCGTCCAGATTGAGTGCATCATATGAACCATAATATAGGTGATACTGCGCTAGTTCAGTGAGTGTAAGCCCTTCACTATAGCCTGGCCTTCTTCCATCCACAACAATGATAATGAGTGTCTTCCCATCCTGGCTCACTCCTACAGACGTCCTTGGATGCAGGTCATTGCAGTATTCAGGTTTTGCGCATGACGCAATCCTTGGGGTTATAGCTCCGCTTGATAGTATCCTATGTGAACCTGATACTGCATTATATGCTGTGAATGGTGCAGTTTCACCAATGGCAGCTTTATTGTCTGCTGATATGAATAAAGTATTCTCTACTCCTTTAGGGGAATATTCATGTCCTTGTGAGATGGCCCTGCCTTTTGGATTGGATGTACCTAGATGCTCATCGCCATTTATCGCTACCTTCATCCCGCTTGAGACATAGCTTGCCAGGAATCCTGAAGTCCTCTGCCCGAGCTGGCTGCCTGGCGTCACAAGGAATTTGATATTTGGATTGGTCAGGTCAACTTTTGTCACAAAATATACTAGAGGCCTGGGATTTTTTGTCACAAATTTGCCATAGGTGATTCCGCTGAATGCTTCTTCAAAGCCTGCCTGCGTCTGTGTGCCTGTAGTTGTTGACGTGCTTGGTTTAGGCTGTGATACCGCGCTTCCTGTGCCTTCCAGGAGGAAATTGGATTTCAGGCAGTCTAGGTTCCCTCTGAAATAATCAAGATCTACTGCATCATAAGGTATTCCTTTCAGGCTTCCTGATTCGCTGTACTGCCAGAAATACCAGCTTGAATAGCTTGGCTGGCTTGTCTCATAATTTGCCACCCATATAGGGTATTTTGTACTGATGTCTGATGGCAGGTAATTTTTCAGGTAATTTATGTTAGTATATAGTATTGGTGTGATTCCTGTCCTCTCTTTCACTTTTGCCATGAACCTGTTTACCCATGCGGTCAATGCCTCGCCTCCAAGTTGGTATCCGTCTTCCAGGTCCAAGACTGGCCTGAGTGTCTTTCCGTCTTTCTTTAGGTAGGGTGATATTGTATTCACAAAGAAATTTGCCTCATCTTCAGGTGAATTCATAGTTGGCCTTGCAAAATGATAATGCCCTACAAGGATCCCTCTGTCCTTTGCGCCTAAAGTATATATTTTAAGAGTATCATCAATGAAAGTTGTTCCTTCAGTGGCCTTGTTGAATGAGAATTTGACTCCTTCAGAAGCGACGCTTTGCCAGTCTATGCTGCTCTCCCAATGTGACACATCTATGCCTAATGTCCCTTTCTGTTTTAGTGAAGTGAGATCAGTCTCTTTGATGACGCAAGAATTATCAAGGGTGTTGCTGGTGCCTGTATCGATTGGCGTGGTTGGCAGAACAGCAGCAGGTTCTTCTATAGCTTCATCCATCATGCCGTCTAGATCGACTGCAAATTTCAGGAGTATCTGTTGCGGTACAAGTTTTCCGTTCTCTTCATCAAGAGAGGATTTTGCGACACAGAATTTATAGATGCTTCCGCTGGGCTTCTCATCATTCTCGCAGCTCTCACCTATATGCCAATGATTTGGGATAGTCTCTCTTACACAGTCATATTTCTCGCCGCTGCATTCTTTTGCAGCCTTGACTATATAAGGGATGAGGCCGAACTCATTTTCGACCTTCACTGAAGGGTTGAGGTAGTAATAACCTAGCTTCTCTCCTTTGAGTATCTCATCAGGTATGTCAGCATTGGCAGCATTAGGATTTTTTTGCGGTTGCGTAGGTTCCTGTGGTGTTGTTGGAGCAGTCGGTGTCGTTGGTGTTGGGGTCGTAGGTGTTGGGTTTTTTGTATAATAATCGCTGCTTGGTTTATTGTCTCCGCATCCTACTGAAGCGACAGCGCTTGAAGCCATAGGAATCCTATTGAGTTCTTCGATGCCCATCCCTTTGAAGACATCAAAATGATACACGCCTCCATTGACTTTGATGGCACCTCCCCTGTCTTCGCATATATAGCATCCTGTCCAGAAATTCTGTCCAAAATCAAGATAAATCCATGTGCCGAACTGCAGTTCCTGTGGGCACGCAAGTGTCCTTTTTGGCATGGGGAATGTGCCTGATGCAGTCGGTCCCCTGGTCAGCTGGTTTATCGGGACGCAGAAAGGTTCGCTGGCCTCTTTTGTCGCTTGTATATTATAATACTTGCATTGTTTTATCACACCGTTGAAATTTGCGAATCCATGCCCTTGGCATTTCACAGCTGCATAGAAGCTTGGCTTCTCTCCAGGCTTTAATTTTTTATTAGGATAGAACTGAGGATATAGCTTCCTTTCGTTCTCCTGGCAATAGTAGAGTCCGTTCCCGTCCGTATCTTCATTATCATACCACCTGTCGAAATCAGTGTCTAATGCTGCATAATATCCTGTGATATAAGCTGGTTGTTTCCCGATAGGTTCTTTTGTTGCATTGCCGGTTATAGAGGCTGTGAAGCAAAGGATGAGCGCAACCAATGTGACTATCATAAGGATGAAGATGAACAGGTCTCTCTTCCTGATGTACCATGCTAGGAGCAGTATGAGCAGCAGTATTCCTAAGATGAATATCTTGTCTTCATATTGCACCTGCACATCATCATAAAGTGTCAGGTTTTCATATCTGTCTTCAATTTCTAGGGTCTTGCATTCGCCGTATGCGCAGCATAGCCCCTCATCCAGATTCATTGTTTTTCCATCGCAATATTCTTGGTCGTTGCACACAGTGCCGTTGAAGTAATCTTTGCATGGGTCATCAAAGACGCATTCCCCGCTGCAGCATGCCCCATTCTCTGTCATTATGGTTGTTCCGTCACAGGTCTGTTTCTCTCCGCATATATCATTGCATTTTTTTATCAAGGACTCTTCAAAGCATCCTTCTGCGTAGCTCCCGCAGTCTTGGTCGCATATGTTGTCATCGAGTGGACTGCAAAGCCCGTCGTTTTCAGGGCTGCAGTCTCCGCTGCAGGTGAACGCATTCTCAGAAAACTCAAGCGTGTGCTCGCAAACACCATTAGTGTTGCAGAAATTGATTACCTTATCATCCACCAATGTATCATTCACATAGACCTGGATCTCGCCTATTTTTATGCTATCGATATACGCCACATTATTGAGCAGAGGGTTTGAACTGTAGTCCTGGCTGCTGCTTATCCCTATGACTCTGACATCTTCAATATATGGAGTCGCGCCTGTTGAGAAGAAATACTGAGAGACATCATCTATTGCAAAGTATTTTGTTATGTGATATGATTCATCCAATTCTACTCTCACTACCTGTGCATATGTGAAAGATGCAAGCAATATAAAAATCATCAAGATCAATGCTTTTTTCATTCTTTGATCACCGAATCTCCATTGGCGACTTTAGCATAGGCGCTTATTGGAAGCACGACATGGTGGCTCCATTCAGCTGCCCATCCCGCTTCATTTGTATAGGGGTCATTGATGATTACGTAATCTTTGGAATATCCTACTATCACCCATATGTGTCCCATCCCGTTCCAGCAATAGAAAGTATATGGACTATATTCAGGGCATCCTCCGGGGATATACATCCCGCTGAGCACCGGTTTTCCCTGGTCTATCCAGTATTTTATGGAAGCATAATCGTTTCTAGGTGACATGGTGAATGGGATGCCGGTCTTTGATTCTATCAATTTAGGCATTTTTGACCTGTATGCATTCCCATACCAGTCATTCTCTCTTTTTAGCGGCTTCCAGTCCAGGTCTTTGTTCCAAGTGCCGCCATAGTAATCAACCATCATTTTTGTCGATGTCGGACCGCACATTGCTGCGCACGCATCATAGGTCTTCCAGAAATTTTCATATCCGAAATAGCTGACGCTCTCAGGATGAGTACCGAGTCTCATGTCTTTTTGGCATTGGTTTGTATAAGGGACGTCAATTATCTTTGCATCTGGTGGACAGTCAGCCACACAGCATCCTGTGTTCCCGCATTGTGCATCAGGATCGATGGATTTCACATAATTTCCCCATTGTTGGCTCCATGCTCCACCATGTGAAGGCTTATAGCAGTAAGAGCATTTCTGTCCTCCCGGAGTTGTTGGAGCAGTCGGCGTAGTCGGTTTAGTGCCGGTGCCTGGTGTTGTCGGAGTAGCTGGTGTAGCTGGTGTCGTTGGAGCAGCATCTGGTTTCTTCTCGACAATAACCTTCTTGTCGCTCATTGCAAGATTGAGTTCATCTCCTACATCTGTCCTTAGGGACTTCTCAGACTTGAACAGTATCGACCTTCTGAATGTTGCTTCATAATCCATTGCAGGAATGTCTGCCTTCCTTAGGAATTCATTCATCTTTGATTTTGTAGATTCTGCAATCTTGTTGTTGATATCTGTAAGGCAGTTCTTTTCCTTGGTATTTATTAGGGGTACACCTTCAAATTCACCGCAGTCTGTTGTCATGTCCAGGTCTCTTAAGGAATCGATATATGCATATCTTGCAGCCATGTCCATGAGGAATAATATTCTCTCTCCTTTCTTATATGTGTCAAGCACCTTGGCCTGGTTCTCTCCGATTATTCCTTCAAACCTATTTGCCTGTGCAGATACAGCGACATAAAGTCCGAACATTGCCAAGAGGAAAGTGATGACAGCGCCTATCAGGAAGATATAGCCTTTCCTCATTCTCTGTACCCCGGCACTACCAGTTCTAGTTTCACTGCTTCAGACATATAAGGCACATCGATGGCTGATTTCAGTATCTCGTCCTTCTGTATCTTCTTGCATTTCTCTTTTGCAATGCTCTTTCCGTCCAGCTTGAGTTCCCAGCACACCTTACCGAACGCAGGTTCAAGCGCTCCGTTCATGTACTCATTCAGTTTCTCATCATTCTCAAATATAAGGTCGAGCATTATTTTGTCTCCATAAGGCGTCCTTAGGATTGCGATGAAATTATCATCATCTTCCAGATACTGTATCTTCTCTCTCACTGCATATGACTTGTCAGGTGCAGCCTTCAGTATCATGAGTTCAAAAGGCAATACAAGGAGGAGCAGTATGATTGCAATGACATCATAAAAACTCATGGTGAAGAATCCCTTACCCATCATGCATCACCAGGCTTATCTTTATGACACCGGGGTGCATCTCATGCCCTTCTTTTACAAGCACATATTTCTTCACATTGATGTTTGAATACTGTTCAAACTTCACATAGTTTTTCCATCGTTCATATAGTTCCTTATTGATGTACGACTCTTTCTTTGAGTCTTTGAAGTCCAGTTCTAGTTTCCATGTCGCAGCATTGTTGTCCCTGGTGAAGATTGCTTCGTCAAGGACCAGGCTGTCAAACTTTGTTATGTCGATTATCGTAGGATACACTCTTCCGTTCTCATCCACATATGTTATGGAATGAGGAGAGTAGAATATCCTGTTTAGGACTATCTTTTCAGAGACTTCTTGGCTGGAAAGGCTGCGGAACATGAGCGTATGTGAGACATAGTAGAATATTCCAAAAAGACCAAAAAGGATCAGCAGCCTGACTATGAACCATGCCGGCTGGTATACTATGCCTCGTTTCTTCATTCTCATCTTAATCTTCCTTTGGCAGCGCAGATACTGGAACTAGACTATTGGTATCAGTGACAAGGAGTATAGGTACTATCTTCTCGCCATCTATCTCCACTGGTGCTATGGTCCTCATGGACAGGTCTTTTTTGGTGTCTCTTATTATTTCATATTTCGTCCTTTCAGCGCCTTCGATGACATCGACACTTTCTTCATTGAAATCATAGGTGAATCCATAGGTCTTCTCTTTATACATGACTTCCAATGGATAAGGCGAAGTATATGCTGTGTCAGTCATGAGTGCAACATTTTTTGCAGAGAATCGTTTTAGGAAATCAGTATTTGTAGAGACGCTTACGACTGCCTGGGCGAATATCAGTATGACGACAGCGAGCAGGATTATATCTATCAATAGGTTTAGCGATATTTCTAGATCGCCTCTTTTGTTCATGCGTGATATGATATTGAAAGCCTATTAAAACCTTTTCTATTGCAATGTGAATGCATGAGAAAAATCAGATGGGATGAAGAAGAAGGCTTAGCCTTCTGATATTGAGATGCATACCTCAGACTCTTCATCATAGCCTGGGCAATTGGTGCTTTCTGTCAGCACATAATTGGATGCTCCTTCTGTTGATTTTACTTCAAATCCCTCCTCAAGCCGTATCTTTTTAGGCAAATTCACGCCATTCTCCTTATACGACTGGAAGCTCTCAAGTTCCACTGCACGGTAAATGCTACCGTCATTTTTCACTATAGCAATGCAGCTGGCTTTGCACTCTTCGATATCTAAGGATTCATCGTATCCTTTGATTATATGAATGCTCGCGACCTGGAGCGGAAAAGGGTCTGACGTGCCGTCAAAATATTTTATGTGTTTCTCAAGGAGGTTCACACTGTTTTCAGTGACTGTCTTTGGCTTGCTGACATATATCCGCCAAATGTCGCTCCCTATCTTTAGGAAGACAAAGAATACTATGATAAATATTATCAGTTCCACTAGGACTTTCATAGCATCGACTGCAGCTTTACGGTTCACATTCATCCTCCAGTGTCACCCACTTGCCATCCTGGCATTCCATCTGCTTCCCTGAGATGCTGCATTTTTCTTTGCCGTCATCGCATTTCCCTCCGATGAGGTCTCTGAGGCTTCCTAGGACGCTGTCCCCTGAATCTTTGGTGTCATCAACGATGATGCCTATCCCTCCTCCTGCCTTTTTTACTGCAAAAAGATATAGTATTCCTATGAGAAGCACCAGCACTAGGAGCGCTAGGATCGCTTTCACAGCGACTTCAAGTTCCAATCCTTTCTTGTTCATGATCTTCACCTCACATAAATGAAACTGGTATCGCTAAGGTTCTTGCTTTCATATGTTGTCTTGGATATCTCACCTAGATATATCCCTCCTTTTCTTGGGCTTTTTTGGAACCAGTCAAAAGTCCCTTCTACTTTATCGATATATATCCCGTTTGTCTCCTTGTCGAAATTAAATGGCCTATCTGTTATGCCAGAATCAAAATTATTCGACCATAGTACATTAGTATACCGCATCTTATCCTTCCAGTCTTGGTCGACAAACAGATAGAACGCAAATCTTTCTTCTTCTTTCTTTGCGAGGATGAACCCTTCCATGATGCCGTCATCCGGGTCCATCTCAGGACCAATCTTTATGCTTATATTGCCGGACATGTACTGCTGTTCTGGCGATTCTCCCTGATATATCACATGAGAGAACAGTATCGCTGTTTGGTCATCGAAATATTCCTGCTTGTTGATCTCATATATGCTTTTCTGTCTTGTGGCCCTAGGGACATTTATCTTTATATTGTTTGAGACATTGTCATAAGGTGTGTTTTCCACCCATGGTTCTGGTTCTGCTGTAAAATAATCCTCTTTGATAGGTCTTGTGTTCTTTTCAATTAATGCAATGAAAAGAATTGCTGATGCTAAGATAAATATTCCTGCAACAATCCCTATTATAAGCTTGAGTTTATTCTCCATTTTTTTATGGGTTTTCTGCTGTCTCCTTTTCATTTGTATTGTCCTCTGCATCAGTCTCACTAATCGCATCTTGGACAGCGTACTGCGTCTGTTTCCCTATGCTTATCTCCTGCGTATGATATGGCCAGTGCACCCTTCCCCCTAGGTACCCTGCTTCTATGGCCTCATATGCAAGCCCTCCTGCGATTGAACCTACATATCCTCCTAATGCAAAGCATATAGGTGCAGCTGTCCCTAACGTAGCAGCTGAGCATGCAGCTCCGCCTACCAGTGAAGTTGTCATTGGCAGCGCAACATTGAATGCAAGATACATTTTTGTCTCTTCGAAATCATACCCGGCATAACAGTAGTTAGGGTCCTGCCTCTTGTCCAGTATTGGATTTATCTCTATTGTTGTGGGTGTATAAGGGCTGTCGAAAGGGTTTATCTTTTCCTTGAAATAAGCCCCCATGTTGGTTTGGCAATCCTTTATGAGTTCGCCATTCTCATCTATAGAATAGAGCATTGTTTCTTCGCCGGATGACGATCTGTCATAGAAATCAGGGACAATTCCATCCGGATACTCATCGCTGCCGGCCAAGAGCTCATTCTTTGTGCCGGTCTCATATTTTGCCTCATTCCCAAAGAAGCTGTTCCATTTTGATTTGGATTTCTCATAGGATAGTGGTTCTCCGTAGCACTCAACTTTGGTCACCTTTACATCCAAGTCTGCCTTGCAAGGTGCGACAAGATAGAACCTCTCAGGTCTTTGGTCCCACCAGAACCGGAATTTATCTTTTGTCAGCGCAACAAAATAATGCTCCAGTTCAGGTATTGTCCCTGTATATCTCTCTGATTTGTATAGCTGTGTTTTATAATCATCTTCTTTATCGTCTTTATCTGCCTTCTCGGGCTTTGTTGAGCTGCCGCCGAAATGTTCAAAGAAATCATAATATGTTTCTTCCCGTTCTCTTGAATCATCAAAAGACCAGTCTTCTCTTAATGTATCATCAAAGACAGCTGGCGTGCTTATCGCATTCTTGTATCCGAAAGCATTGGTGCCTACTGCATGGAACATCTCAGAGTCTGATTCCATCTTTGAATTCACCATCCATGCTGCAGCCAGGAAAAGATAGAACCTCTTATTTGCATAGGGGTTTGCGCTTATCCCTTTCTCATCAAGCTGTTTTCTAAAAGACCTTTCAAGTTCCAGGATATATCTCTGGTTGTAGTCCATATTGTCCATCAGCTTCTGTATGTTTCTTTTCTGCGTCTCGGTTAAATCTTTTGTCAGGTCATCTGAAAGCAGCTTGAAATTTGTCCCAT
>JAMPXQ010000148.1 GCA_023701075.1 Candidatus Woesearchaeota archaeon | reverse complement strand
GTTTGCTTCATTGATCAGGCTGCCTATATTCATCAGTAGCAGGATAAAAAAGTTATATAAAAATACTAACCCTTGATGACTCCTATCGGTCTGAGCCTTGCGACAGCATTTGATATCCCTGCTTTCTCAGTGACCTTGATGACCTCATCGATGTCCTTATAGACATCAGGCGCTTCTTCTGAGACGCCTTTCCATGAGGCACTCTTTAGTGTGATATCTTTTTCTGCAAGCTCTTTTTTTATCTCTTCTCCCTTGAACCTGCTGTTCGCCTCATTTCTTGACATCACTCTTCCGGCACCATGAGCCGTGCTGCCGAATGCGATATCCATTGTCTTCTCCCCTCCGACAAGGACATATGAAGCTGTTCCCATGCTTCCAGGGATGAGGACAGGATGGCCTACTTCCCTATAAGCTTTTGGCACTTCCTTATGCCCCGCGGGAAAGCACCTGGTAGCTCCTTTCCTATGGACGATTATCTTCTTTTCAACATCATCGATCATATGGTCTTCAATCTTCGCGATATTATGTGCGACATCATAGACTGTCCTGACCTTTGCCTTCTCAAACACCCGTTCAAAAGATTTTTTCACATTATGGCCTATGATATGCCTATTTGTCCATGCAAAGTTTGCAGCGCATGCCATAGCTCCGAAATAATCCTGCCCAAGAGGTGAATTGAAAGGCGCATACGCAAGATCCTTTTCAGGGAGCTTATCAATTAGCTCTTTATACTCATCTTCCATCCTCCTAAGATAATCAGTGCAGACCTGATGGCCAAAGCCTCTGCTACCGCAATGGATCATTATGACTACCTGTTTTTTCTTGTTTATGCCGAATTTCTTGGCTACTGCAGGAAGATAGATATCATCTACATATTGTATCTCCAAAAAATGATTTCCTGCACCAAGAGTCCCTAACTGGTTCCTTCCTCTCGCCCTCGCTCTCTGGCTGACTTTTTTTGGGTTAGCCCACTCAAGCTTTCCGTTGCTCTCGCAGTGTATCAGGTCTTCTTCATCTCCATAACCATGCTCGACTGCCCATCTTGCGCCTTTCACCATGACCTCTTCAAGTTCCCTATCTGTCAGCTTAATGTCAGAATCTCTTCCTACACCGCATGGCACTCTCTTGAAGAGCTGATCCAAGAGCTCATCGATCTTTGGCTTCACATCATCATAAGTGAGATTTGTAGCAAGGAGCCTAACCCCGCAATTGATATCAAAACCTATGCCTCCGGGAGTTATTATGCCTGTCTCTGCATCGAATGCTGCAACTCCGCCTATCGAAAAACCATATCCCATATGCATATCAGGCATCGCAAAGCTGTATTTGAGGATGCCAGGCATGGCTGCGACATTCTTCACCTGCTCAAGGCTCCTGTCCTGCTTCACTTTTTCTAGGAGCTTCTCCGAGACAAAAATCCTTCCGGGGACATTCATCTCACCTTCTTTAGGGATCTCCCATGTCACATCATCAATCTTTTTTAGGTCGGGCATGAGAGGTTGAAAACCTAGAACTTATAAAAACATTGCTAATTAGGAAGATATATCTGTTTCATCAAGCCTACTTCTTTGGCTGTGAACAGATAAGAGCTGTTCTTATGCCCTTCCCTAACTTTCATGCCTATTCTATTACCAAGTGCAATCCGATCTATTTCATTGATTGTGCAGCCTATCTCTTCCGCTGCATAATCAGAACGATACATTATCTCAGTCCTCCTGTCACCCAGGAAACTGATCAATGAGCAGGCAAGGATGGCATATTTCTTCCTGCTGCCATCAAAAGACACCATTGAATCAAGGTCATTCTCAGCAATAAGGCTATGGACTACATGCATATCACTAAGTGAAAGCCTCTGCATGACCTCTTCGGTAAGGACATATGAACCATCTGCCCCATATCCCAAAAGTATCTCAGACCTGCGCAGCTCATAGAAACTGATGCCATGCGTCACCATATCCACTGATTTCCCAAGCTCGTGTGCTACTGATTCAAGAGGCACGCCGGTTGCTTTATGTATATAAGCCCATTTGACACGCTCACCTAATCTGGAATATGCATCCATGGCTGTCTTGAGCCATAATGCAGAATCTTCATCGATGGCAAGCCTTCCGCCTATGAGTTCTGATTCTAGCCAACCGTTCTGGCAATATTTCCTGACAGTCCTGGGTGCAAGCTGAAGAATATCTGCTGTAGCATCTGTAGTTAACATCTCTTTGCGGGATAACCAGTTATATATAACGTTTTAGATTAACAAAAAATATATAAAGCTAGATTACAATCTAATATACATAAAAGTATACTATTATATAAAATATTAAAATTAAGAATAGACTGGGAAAAAAAGAGAAAAAAGGATTTTTTTCTAGCATAAGCAAGATTTCTTTCCTGAGGCTTCTGATATATTGGATTGTGATAATGGTCTTGTTTGGCATGGTGTATTTCGCAGCATCTTACCCTAATACGACAGGGTTCTTTGATTATATCTATTCAAGCTTTGCCTATGGGACAGGGGCAGCCGGAACAAGAGGGATATTCAGCTTTGCAAACCTTACATTCAGCCTCATCCTGATGTCTCTAATCACAGCAAAGATAGTTTCTGCCAGGCAGGATGCGCTGCTTGAGAAGATATATGATATATCTATATCAGAAAAGACAAGCAGGATATCAAATATACTTGATGATGTGAAAAGGGAGGCAGAAAGGACATTGCCTGCTCTTGAGTCCTGCGAAGTTGTCAATAGGAAGATGATATATGAGATCAAAGGCACAGTCTCAAAATTCAAGGCCTGCATGAACGATATCTGCGAGATAGATATAAAAAATTTTGAGAAGCAGCAGCTTGAGATGCTTGCCTCAGGAATATATTCAAACCTTGAATTGATGAATAAGATGCAGGAGATAATGCATAGCAAGGATTTGGTCTTCAAGAATGCATCACTGCTTGAGGAAGTTTATGCGATTGTCCTTTCAGCAGG
>JAMPXQ010000147.1 GCA_023701075.1 Candidatus Woesearchaeota archaeon | reverse complement strand
GAGCGGTGCGATAAACCTTGATGGGAAACCACAGATATTCCCAAGGACACCTCAGCCAAGGAAAAGGAAGGTTTCTGTATTCGACCTTGTCAATGCCCTTGAAAAAGCGCTAGAAGTATACAAGAGAAGGCCTCAGAAGATTGTAGAGAAAGTCAGCATGAGAGCCCCTGAAAAACCAAGAGATATCAGCCTTGTGATAAAAGATGTATATACAAGGATACTTGGGCATTTCGACAAGAAAGGAGAAGAAGCTCCAAGGCTCACATTCAACCTCCTAATCCCAAAAGACACTAAAGAGGACAAAGTTTTCACTTTCATCCCGCTTCTCCATCTGGACCACCAGAGGAAAGTAGAACTGTCTCAGGAAACTCATTTTGGAGACATCTATATCGAGCTTCTAAGAAATGAGAAAAGCACAGCTTAGCCTCGCACTTGAACACCTGAATGAAGTGATACTTGGGACTGTGCTCCTGATTCTAGGCATTTTATTTTTTATCAATCTGCTGAAGAAGTTCAATTGAAACCTTCATCTCTTAGAGATTGACCAGAGAAGATCGAATGTCTTCCTGTAGCTCTCTGCTATGCTGCTGTTCCTTATCAAGACAGTCAATGGATCATCCTCAAGAAGCACTATTGCGACGTTATCTCCATAGACCCTATGGGCTGTCTCTGAATAAGATGCATCAGGGAAATATCTTACATTAAGGAGCGGATTCTTTGTATGCTTCTTCCCTCTGCTCTTCTCATAATATATCAGTTTTGCATGGATATTCTTCTGTTTCCTTTTTTTTATGTAATGCAAGAAATAGACTTTCAGTATCTCTTCAATCCTCTCATCCGGCCCCCAGCCCAGATAATCTTCACCTGTGTTCAAGATATCCTCAAACACGGTCTTTAGGCCTTGCTTCCCCTTGAAATACTGTATCTCATGCTGTGTATAGAATCTCTGCTGCCTGATTGCACTTAATTTTGGAAGTATCAGCCTAAGCTTTGATTCCCTCTCCTTTATCAATGATAGGAATTTTACAGGATCTGCAGCTTCAAAATGGATCTTATCCTCTTTTGTTATCATAGACACCAGCCCTTTCTTATGCAGCCTCTGAAGGCAGCCATATACTGATGTCCTATGCATGTTCGTCAACCTGGTGATGTTCTTTGCTGAAGAATTGCCTAGCTTGAGCAGATGAAGATACACATTCGCCTCATTCCTTGTAAGGCCTGACTCTTCAAGTATAGAGAGGTATTCATCCATCGCTAGGCAGAAAGATGCATGATATAAAAATGTTGCCATGTACATGACAACATTTCATTAAATAATGACCACCTATCTGCAGATGATAGCATTAGAAAATCATGATGCCTGCTATATCGGTGATTAATATCCAAGATAGATCATATGACCTCCAGACCCTTGAAAGCCTGACTGCCGGAACTGTTGCTGCATACCTGATGATCAAGGGTTTCTCCATAGACAGCATAATAGCCTATTCTGACTCTGCAAAAAAAGACCTCCTTCATGTGCCTGAACATATCCTGAAAAGAGGCACTGTAAGCAAAAGCGTCGCCGGATGGATGCTGCCTGATTTCATGAGCATGACTGAAGCCATATCTACCACAGGTTTTGCAGGCAGAATAGATGAAAAATTCGGGATAAAAGAAAAGGATGACAAGCTTGCCTTCATTGCTGCCCTGACATCCAGGAAAGGATATGCCGACAGCAACATAGAGATGGTTGAAGCAAATAAGCCTAGCAGGAGAGCCAACCAGAAATATATTGCAGCCCTTGCCATCAGGAATTATGGATGGCTGTCAGGCAACTTGGAACTGATTGGATTCAATCCGACAAGAAGCCTGATAAATGACCTTAGCTCAAAGGCACTCAGAGAACTATATGCTGCCTGTGATGACAAGATGAGCATAGCTGTCTATGAAGAAGGGAATATATGCGTGCTCCAACCTGCCATTGCCTCTGTCCCTATCTCAGGATTTTATTTTGGCGGCAGGATGAGAACTTCACGTCCTGTTTACCTTACTGCTGATACAGATGATGTTGCAATCCAAAGAGCTATAGAAGAAGCTGTGACAATAAGAAAAGAATTCAATTCAAGCATAGGAATATCTGTAATTTATGATCATAGGATAATGGCTGTCTCCTACACGCAAAAAGGTGTCATGCAAGATACAGTGAGGTTCATCAGACTTAAGTGCAGAGAATATTCAGACATCCCTTATCATGCCCAATACGCTGCAATAAAATTTTTGATCCAGACTGCCAGGATTGCTGAGCCCTTCAGGACAATACATGATGTGTCTTTACCTGAAAAGAGAGAATTGCCGGGCCTTATCATGAGTTTACCTTACATAACAAAATAAGCAAGTACAGCTAACCAAGCTCCATGAAAAAATAGTATGATGTCACGCTGCTGTCTCCTTTATCTCCTACAAGCATCTCGAAATCATATGTCCTGCCATCAAAACCTACTGTGTTCTCATCTATTATTGCAGTATAGACCATATTTGATGCATCATCGCTCAGCAGCACTTCATAAAAATCGCTCCCTTGCGCTCCATTGACATACAGGTTTGTAGAGACACATGTGTCTTGCGGTATGCTCAGCGAACCTACTGAAAAACTGGGATGCGTGCTGCCGGAAAAAGTGCTTGATACGCTGTCCCCTGTAGTTGAGACATGTCCAAGATATGCTTCTTCTGATCCTATATGAGTCGAATTTGAGCAATTGAATGTCGCAAAGTTCACATCATATGCCCTTGTCGCAAACACTTCTCCATTTAATACCACTACATTCCAATCATAGAACGTATTGCCTTGCGAATCCTGAAGCGATATCCCACCCGAGATATTGCCATAGAATCCTTGCCAGTAATTTGTTATTGTGAGGGATGCAAGGTCCAATATCGTCGTATTTCCTGCCATTGTTGTCTGGTTATACACTTTTGAAACATTGCCTCGCTCACTCCCATAT
>JAMPXQ010000146.1 GCA_023701075.1 Candidatus Woesearchaeota archaeon | reverse complement strand
TTGAGGCAATCAAACTTTTTGTCGCTTTCTGGATATCATAGACCATGATTGCCATCTGATGAACTGTTCCTGGCTGAGCTCCGCCGACTAATCCGTCATAGAAACCTTGGGCAGAGCCGTCTCCGCCATTTCCCATATTTCTTATCCCTTCTTCAAGGCTATTAAAAAATGCTTGCGCCTTCTCAAAATAGACGTTTGGATTTTTTGCAGTCTTTGGCAATCTTTCAAATTCCTCTGCTGCAGTTTCATATGCTGAGATTGAATGTCTTAGCATCGGCCACATTGTGTTGATTATGCCAAGCAATGGACTTATCTCTCCCAATACCTGGGCTTCACTTACCATTGCATGCTGTGAGTGGTTCCTGTATTGATTTGTCAAAATATCATTTACTTGTGCATTCAGCTTACCTAATTGTGCATCTAGAGTCATTTATAATCACCTATTTAAGTCAAAAAAATTGAATTATATTTAAATGTTACTATTAAAGAGTGTTTACTTTAGCGTAAAAGTATTATCGAATAAAAGTTATTAGAGACTAAAACAAATTTAAAAAATTTATTTGAAAAAAGAAGGGTCTTGATAGGTTATTTTTTCTTCCTGGATATCTCTAACCAAAACAGGCAAAGCTGAGATTTTTGGATTCATAGTTAGTTGTTCCCCATTCTTCAATGCATCATAGATTGGGAATGCTGCTGCATTAGAAAAATGAAGCTGCTTATATCCCATTTGCTCACTCATTGAAGAAGGTATCTCATAAATGTTCAAGAGCCCAAAGACTTCAAAAGCCTCAAGATATGGTTTCATGGCAGTTAAATTTGCTATATCCATGTCAGATTCAAATTTTCTTACTTCATTCCTTGTCCTATCAATATAGATTGTGCCTACCAGAGTATTATCATTATATACTGATACAGTAGCTAGCTCTTCTCTAAAACCTGCATCTCCTGCGCTTCCGATGATTTCTCTTTCAAATACCATGGAGATACCATCATTGAAATTCAGTTGGGTTGAGACTGAACCATAACCACTGTTTGTATAATACTGTATGCTTCCCATATTCAGGTACGCATCAATTGTTGCTTGTTCTGGAAGTATCACATCTGTTCTTCCAAGTCTTTTGTGCCATAGGTTCTCTAGGAATCCCGAATCGATTTTTGGTAAAATTACATCTGCCATAGATGCAATGAATTATATGAGATATATAAATCTTTCTAATTGTTACTACTAATCAATAAAAACATTAAGAGATTAATCAGATATACTCAATCTCTTTCTTCAACAATGCTTCAATCACAGGCATTAGTCTAGAATTCCTGATGCCTGGAAAACTGAGCAGCTCTGGCGACAAAGAATAAAATAGAGATCCTTTACCGCTAATTTTAATTGACAGGATTTCAATTGGATCATCCGATACACCTATGCTCACAAGACTCCCATAGCTGTCAAATCCAAGAGGCGCCAGAGTATCTGAATCAAGTTCTACTGTATTTGATTTTTTCCGTTTAGAAGACTTGTCACTGTTTGGATTGAGGACATAACCAGATTCGGATAATCTCTTCATTAGCCTATAGCTCGGATCGATTACTATTGGATCAAATTGTGTGATCTCTTTATATACCTGCTCAATGGGATTAGAGAAATCTATCCCTATATGATGTGAATCAAATAACAGCAAAAAGACATGATTGTCAGCACCATTATCATTGACATGATAAAAATGGACCGGTTCAAATCCATTCACTGCCAAAATAGGGTAATTAGGGTGAAGCTGTCTAATTTCACCTGACACTTTTGAAGCCAGATCTCCGCATGTGCCAAAAGGCTCTTTTGGGTCCCTGCAATAGAAGTTATCGATATACACTTTACGGTTAGCCTTATCATATCTTATCTTAAAATTCCCGGATGCAAGATTGAATTGCCCATATTCATATTTGCTCATTATCTCATGGATTGATTCCTCATCTACATTAAAAGGCTCAAAAAGATTGCTGGGTGCATCTCTTCCTCTTCTGGAATAGACATAATTAACTGCTTGCTTGCAAAGCTCACTATCAGAAACTCCAATAAATGATTCATATCCGCTGGCTGCTTCAAATTCTTCTCGCAGCCCAAGATGGCATATTGCCCTGGCTTCAACAAAAGCGCGGTTCAGTATATCTGAATCATTATCGCCCCTTAGATAGAATAGTATTGAGCTTCTGGAATCATATTGAGGAAACCTTGAGACACCTAGGTGATAACTGGTAAGCCTGCGCTGGAATATATTGCCTAGGCCAGAATTAACTATATATTCATCAGTCGTCGGCTGGTTCGTAAAGGCCAATGCTGCCCTAAGCCCATCCACAATATCATCCACATACCCCATATCATGATAAGTATAATTATCAGGAATGGCTGATTCAAATCCAAGCAATGAAAAATATACCGGTTTCACAAGGATGAGATTAATCAATATTATTTAAATTTTACCACTCAGAAGTGATATTTACCTTAAGACTTTATAGAACGCCTCAAAAAGCGGCACATCTGTAGAGAAAAGGAAGAACTTCCCTCCTGCATGGGTCACTTCATTCTCGATGTTTGAGATATGCTCATAAAGCTTCTCCCTGTATTCCTGTCTCTTGCTCTCATTGATATAAGTCTCCATCTTCTGCCCTGTCTCGCTGTCTTCAAGTATAAGTGAGCCAAACACCTTGAATGCAGTCTCAGATTCATCCAGCACCATGATCACTTTCAGGTCATGTCCCTTATAGAGATAAAGCGATTCTTTTATCTCTTTTATATCATACAAGAAATCAGATATTATGACGATCCTTGATTTGGAACGCATGAACCTCTTGTATTTCCTAAGCTGCCCTAAGAAATCTATCTTGCCTTTGCACTTAGTCTTGTTCAGCCTGTCTAAAAAGCCTCTGACCTGCCCGCTTCCTTTGCTGGCCCTAAGCATATCAGTCTTATCGCTGAGAAGCGAGAGATTGCATTTCTCATTGTTCCTGGAAGAGATGTAGC
>JAMPXQ010000020.1 GCA_023701075.1 Candidatus Woesearchaeota archaeon | reverse complement strand
GCACCTGATTTCAGGGAATCCACTTCCACTTTTGAGAGCTTGCCGTATTCCTTGAATTTGGAGACTGAATAGTATGTAGAGCCGTCCTCGCTCTTATAGGCTATGCCTTTTTTTAGAAGGTCCTTTGTGATATCAAGCATCTCTTTTATGCTCTCTGTCGCTTTTGGATAGTGCTCTACCGGCTCGATATTCAGCGTATCCCTATCCTGGAAGAATATCTTCGTATACCTTTCTGTGAAATCTTTCAGCGATACCCCTTCTTTCTGGCTGTCCCTTATTGTCTTATCATCGACATCTGTAAGGTTCATCACATGAAGCACCTTATAGCCGCTGTACTTGAGATATCTCCTAAGGACGTCTGCAAAGATGAAGGCGCGCCAGTTCCCTATGTGGGCGTAATTATAGACTGTAGGGCCGCAGCTGTATATCTTCACTTGGCCTTTCTTTATCTCTTTGAACTCTTCTTTCTTCCTTGTCAGTGTATTGTAAAACTTCATTTTTTTCCTACCTCATACCAATGCAAATAATAGCTCTACAAGCCTTCCTAATGTCAGGAAATATATAATCCTAACTAAACTTGTCATGAAAGACACTATGAATGAAAGATAGCCAGGGATGCCTCCTACCTTGCTATTTATATAGATTGCACCAAGATCATGGACTACCACAAGGATCGGGCCAAGTGCCACAAGCGGGATATTTGGAAAAAACAGGACCAATAGATTTACGATGAAATACCATCCGAAAAAGAAAAGATCCGGACCGTTGACTGATTCTCCTCCTAAAAGAGCAGGGACTATGTCGCTTAAGAAAAAGAATACCATCGTAAGCAGCATGCCATATTCCCTTGTGACAAAAAGACCAAGGAAGAGAGCCAGCTTGAAATCCATAGGCGTCCTATTTACCTTTGAATGATAGAAGCTGAAGACTGCTGAAAACAGTGTGACTGCGATGAACATGAAATATTTCTTATTATACATAAAGAAAAGGAGGCCGAGCAGGGCAAAGACAAGATAATTCCTGTTTATCTTATACTTCTGAAGTATCTCTAAATCTAGGATATGCTTCCTTTTCTTATAGGACTGCGCCAGTTTTTTTGTTATTTTCATTTTGACATATAATGATGGACGTAGCCATCTAGCTTCTTATTAATCTCGCTTGGATCTATGTTTGATTTCCAGGTCTCATAGAACATCTTATCTTTATTTGGAATGAGTTTTCTTGCCAATGGATATATCGGCCTTAACAGATCCCTTATTATCTCAGCCTGCTTTGTAGAATATGGAAGCTTTGTGTAATCGTAATCCGGGACTTTCCTGAAAACTTCAAATACGCTCTTTGGGATATAATGCTTCTGCTGGTTTATCTGCGTCCTAAAAATCTTCATTATATCATTCCATCTCTTCTGCTCATTAGGCCTTGGCACCAATCTAAACTCTTCTACACCCATAGGGATAAACTCCTGTATATGGAACTCTCCGCCATAATTGTTGTAAGAACCATATTCTATGATATTCTGGAACTCGAAATTCTTTGCTGCAATCCTTGCAAACAAATGGCATGCGTCATGGTCCGGGTGTGCCCCTTCCCATGGAGGGATCAATATGAAATCCGGCCTTATCTTCCTAAAAAGCATGAACAATTTGTCTATGACAAACGGGTTGAATACCAGCTCTTGGTCAGGGATTCCCATGAAAAAAAGGTTGTTTAGATCTATCCCAAGCTCTTTTAGCGCTCTTGTGGATTCAAGCTCCCTTACCCTAGCATACTCATCCTCCGGAAGGATCTTCTTTGCTGGTGTACCTTCCTGGCCTTTCCTTCCATCTGTCATGCAGACTGCAAAAACATTCTGCCCTTTCCTCCTCATTATGAGCCTGCCTGTCGAGAATTCAATATCGTCCGGGTGAGGTCCGACTACCAAAACCTTACGTACAGGGTCCTCAAGTGATTTAAGCAGTTCCATTTGAATCAGAGAGAAAACTAGGCAAATGCAGATGATCAGAAGCTACAAGGCCACGTCATTATCCAGATAAGTATGAATAAATAATATATAAAGTTTTGGTTAAAACTTATTGGAATAACCTGGCTTTTTAGCAAATCCTTTAAATATTCGGTCAAAATACAATCCTGGAATGAAACTTTTGTTTTTTGCTGATCTCCACGGAGACAAGGAAAGCATGAATATCCTCAGAAACAAGGCTAAAGATGCTGATGGGATAGTCTGCGCTGGAGACTTCACAAGGATGGAGCGGGATATCGAGGGCATCATGAAGAACCTGGATTCTTTCGGGAAGACCATGCTCATGATACATGGCAACCATGAAGATGCTGATACCCTCAAAGATCTCTGCCAGAAATACAAGAACCTAAATTATCTCCATAAGGGAGTTTTCCATGTCGGAGACTATGTGTTCCTAGGATATGGCGGGGATGGATTCTCGACAAACGATCCTGAATTCGAGAAAGTGGCGAACAAATTCTTCAAAAAGGAAGCTGAAGGAAAGAAGAGGATAATCCTTGTCACGCATATGCCTCCTTATGGCACTGAAATCGACAAGATAGAAGGCGAACACCGAGGCAACAAATCATATAAGAAGTTCATCGATGATGTCAAACCGCATCTGGTCATATCCGGACATCTGCATGAGACTGCCGGAAAACACCAGAAGATCGGAAGGACGCTCCTGATAAATCCCGGGAAGGATGGCGTCACTGTAGATATCTAAATATTGGACAGCATTACACAAACCACAAGATATAACTCAATTAAGAATCGGAAGGCCTTTTTTCTCCTGCTCAAATTCTTTTGGAATCTCAACCGGCCCTGTGAGGTCTGATTCAAAATCCATTATCCTTCCTTTGAAATCCTCTTTCATCAATAGAACCACTGAGCTTTCTGGCTTCTCATCGATATATTTGAGGCCTGCTGCCTTTGCCACTTTCTCTGCAAATTCTTTTATCTCATCATGCGTAGGCATATTCTCTTTCGTATTCCTATATTGCGCGTAGCCGACATTCACGTAGCCTTTGAGCTCTACAAATTCGAAGTGGAGGTCCTTTATGAAACGGCCATATTCCTCTGGATTATACATATTATGGCCTTTTGTAAGGGTGAGCCTAAGCACTCTTCGACAGTTGAGATCCTTCATCAACTGGAGTGACTTGTTGAATCTTGGCCATGCATCTTTAGTCAATGGGTTTGTCGTCTTTATGAACATCTCTTCGTTTGGCGCTGCCAATGTAAGATAGAACTGTGTCGGCTCATGACCCACTAACTTCTCAATCATCTCTGGGAATGAGCCATTTGTCACCAAATACCCTGTCATGCCCCTTCTCTTGATCTCATCTATCAGTTCCGGAAGCCTGGGATACATCGTCGGTTCCCCTGTCAGAGAGATCGCGAAATGGAGCGGAATCTTCATCTGCTCCACCCTTTTCTTGTTTGCATTGACGTTTCCCTGGAACCCATAGAGGAGCTTCACATGCTCATAGATGCAGCCATCCACTATGTCCTTTGGATCATCTATTGGGCCTGTCCACTGCCTTGCTGCAGTAGATATATCCCGCCAGCAGTGCCAGCACCTGAAATTGCAATGCTCTAGCGCCGGTGACATCTGGACGCAGCGCCATGACTGGATACCATAGAATGTATTCTTATAGCACATGCCCCTATTCCTTAGGCTATTCCTTGTCCAACCGCAGATCTTTACAGCAGAATGATTCCCTACAATCCTATATCCCTGCTTCTCAAGTTCCAGGCGCTTCTTTTCTGTGAGCATATAATCATGGAGTTGAGAAGTATTTAAAAAGGTTATTTTGAATGGCTAAAAAATCAGGTTTATATAGTTAAGAACAATCATCATATCTAATGGATAGCGAGAAACGAAAGAAAACTATTCAAAAGATAAGAAATATCGGAATAATAATAGTACTTATGCTTTTTGTCATAAAACTGAACAAATCATTATTTTTCATTGTCGTCTTCAGCATATTGACCTATATGGGTAAATATATCAGAGGCATGTTCGGGCTCAAACTTGTCGTATTAGACCCACTCTTATTTGCAGCCATAATGATGGCAAAATATATCGGATACAAAGAAGCCATCATCCTTGTTGCCATAAATACATTGATTGTTGATTTTGCAACGTCTATAGCATCTGACGGAACCTTTGCAAATTTTTTCCTATTCAGTGCCGGAGCTGTAATCTCTGTCATGATATTTGGAAGCTTAAATGTAGTAGTCTATGCCAGCATGGGCGGGTTGATATATGCAATTGGTTATTTCCTATATAGGACGTTCGTCCCGACCCAGCCAAAATTCGAGGTCTTATCCAAATGCTTCACCAGCTTCTTATTCACCTTCCTCTATGCATCTTTTTTCGGGCCGTTACTAGGTCTAATCATGAGCGTGTAAAAAAATGGGAAAAAATGAACGAAGACTAATCGAAATCGCTTTTATCACCTGCAATGCGCTGATCCTTTCAGCTTTGATATACCTTTTTATGAGAGGATATGTCCTCTTTGAGATATTCATGGCACTTGTGTTCATGCAAGGCCTTGCATCTGCATTCCTCATCTTCCTATATCTCATGCATAGACGGTTCAAGAGGATTGCAAATGAGATAGGATTTGAATTCATCACACGGTTCCTTGAGCAGCCAAGGATGGAAGGGATGCATAAGAACAGCTGGTTCCAGATCCATTTCACCTCAAGAAGCTACAGCGAATATTGGGGGATGCCTAGGACTTATATAAAATTGCAATTCAAGGAACAGAAGAAATTCGATGAGACAAAACTCAAAAAATACGAAAATTTCCAGATCAGCGGCCTAAATGTCAAGAACGTCCAACATATAATAAGACCATACAAGAACTACCTGCTTATGAGGGTTGACTGGTATGTCCTTGAAAAAGAGAATCTCCTAAAGCTCATGGACCTGCTCATCAAGATAGAAAAAGAAGCAAAACTTAAATAGCCATAGAGATATAGATGGACTGATGAAAAAGATCATTTCAACGCTCCTGATCTGCTACATATTCATCCTTATCGTACAATTCGGCTCTTTCTTGACTCTTTTCCAGAAATCTGAGCATCTCATCCCTAAAGTTGCAGGAGAGATAAGACTGTGCATAAATCACCCGCCTAGGCTGAACTATACTTGTTCCGATGAAATCAATATAGATGAAGAATTCTATTGCCAGGTCAACGCCACTGATGAAGACGCCGGACAGGAACTGATCTTTGAAGTGACATTCATCAATTCTACAGAACTATTCAATATAACTCCCGAAGGGATCATAAATTTCACCCCTGATATCACACAAAGAGGCAACTATACGTTCGTCATTGATGTCTTGGATGACACCGGATGCGAAAATTATTATGATAGCACGATAGCCACGCTAGAAGTCATAAAAAATTGGAACAGCCCTCCTCATCTCACACAGCCTATCCCAAACACGACAATAAACCAGGATACTATCTTCACAGGCCCTGACCTTGATAACTTCTTTGCTGATTTGGATGGAGACCCGATAACATATACATTCACCTACAGCAGCCATATATCTGTAAGCCTCACTAGCGGCAATCAGTTCATCGTGAGGCCTAATTCCAGCTACTATGGAACTGAAGATATAATATTCTTTGCCTGGGACCCATACCTTGCCAACACATCCACTACATTCAGAATCAAAATAAGACAAACATCCAGTTCACAGGATGCTACAGGAGGCGGAAGCGGCGGCGGTGGAGGAGGAGGGGGAGGAGGCGGTTTTTCCAATATGTGCATCCCGAAATGGTATTGCCAACCTTGGGGAAGATGCCTTCCTGAAGGACTCATGAGAAGAGAATGCTTTGACACCAAGAACTGCTCAAGCAACATCGGAAAACCCAATGTCACTATGCCCTGTGAATTCACTTCAACCTGCTATGATGGAATTAAAGGGAACAATGAAGAAGGCATCGACTGCGGCGGAGTGTGCGAACCTTGCGGAACCTGCTATGACAACATATGCAACAACAATGAAGACTGCCTCAGCGGAGCAACTGCAATACCTGATTGCGGCGGAGACTGCAAGCCATGCGAATACAAGAAAGAAAGCTGCTATGACAGGATATGCAACAACAATGAAGACTGCACTAAAAACCTGACTAGCATTCCTGACTGCGGCGGAAACTGCCGAGACTGTGCCGCATTAGAAAAACCATTAGGTGAAAGAAATCTTTTCTGGTTCTGGCTGCTCTCGCTTATCATAGTGCTATTACTGGTTTATAGCCTAAAAAAATCATATACACATCTGAAGAAAAATGTGAGGAAAAAACATATCCTGGAATATGAAAGAAAATTGCTGCTCCAGACAAAGATCACGCAGTCCCTCCTTGATGACCTGGAAAAAGTCGAAAGGATGCTCCTAACTGAGCCAATAGAAAAAGTCATCCTCCTCTTCGTCACTTTGATTAGAAGGTTCTTCAAGGAACTTTTCAGCCTCAAATATGAATTCACATATGAAGAATTGAAGAAAGAGATAGAATCTACCAAAATCAGCCAAACCTTCAAGAAAGTTCTTTTCAGGTTCTTTGACAGGGGCCTTGAGATTGAATATTCAGGGAAAAATGTATCCAAAGAAGAGATGCTTGCCATGATCTCTGAATTCAAGGCTATACTTGGGCTCACAAGCGAAGAGCCTGTGAAATCAAAAGAGATAATAAAAGATGACAAGAGGATATCCGGAACTGAACTCATATTTGCGCTCATCAGGGATGCTGAAAGCTCTATCATGGAAGACGACCTCCCTACTGCACTGGAACTATATAATAATATAACTGCCAAGTTCCACGGATTGAACTACGAAGACAAAAAAAAGATCCATAGCTTCATCGTCAGGCTATATGAAGAGATAAAAGCAGCTAAAGAGAAACTCAAATAGAACATTGTTTCATTATATTTACTATATCTTGCTCTTTCCAGCCTGCTTCAAGCAGCCTGCTCTTGATACCCTCATCAGTCATTCCTTGATTCTTAAGCCCTTTCACATAACCTATGACTGTCTCATAGCCGGATGGCCTCGCCTCAATCTTAGGTTTTTTTGGCTTGATAAGCATATAGATAAGAATCAGGCCTAATATACCTGCAACTATAATATAAGCCATACCATTCTTGCCATTCGAAAACCAAGCAGATTCCTTGCCGTCCATCGATCCGCCTGCAGAAGAATTCATCAAAAGTTCGTCTACTGGACCTGAATCATAATTTATTGAAAATACGGAGAAACCCTCAGTCTGAGCTTCGTAATAATAATACTTTGAATCACTCTTAAGATACCTTGTAGACAGGTCTCTCCAGCTGCTTTCATATTTGCTCAGGACAACATTCTGTTTTTTGCCGTGCTTATCTACCCACTCCCTCTCAACCATGAACTGCATCTTGGAATCTGCTATCTCCTGATTTGAGAATGAAGGATGATCTATCTCGATATAACTATAGACCTTCCTCCTTGACCGCTCAACATCCGGAGGAGGAGTACTTCCTGACTTTATAGATACCTTGACATCTTTTTTCTCATCTTTAAGAGTGAATTCAATATTTCTGACTGTACCTTCTGTCATTATCTCTGTCTTTTTCATCTTTTGGACTACAGGCAAGACCTTGTCTTCTTTCTTCTCTTCTATACATATGCCTTCATTATCTCCATGGTCAAGATGCGCCTCTAATGCAGAAGGTGAGATACATATCTCATTCTTAGAATCATGGCAGACAAGAGCTTTCTCAACCGGACAGGCGTGGTCTTTTGCATCCTCTTCATCATCTTGAGACCCATTGTTTTCATCATCAGATTCACCAGTCTCATTCAAATCCAAATCCTCATCTTCCTCATTTTCTTCAATTGTTGTTGAATTATCCTCTTCTGTCCCATTATTTTCTGATGCAGTGCCATTGATCCCTATCCCGATTGTGATATTATACCCTGTGCTATTGCCACCATCAGTTCCATTCTGTGCAGCCTCAGTCTCATTTAGATCCAAATCCTCATCCTGTGCATTTTCGTTCTCTTCCTGATCCACAACAATCTCTGACGCTTTATTCTCTTGACCGAATGCTGCCACATGCACCCAGTCCTTCCCATTATAGGGGAAAGTTATCAAACCTGTAATTATCATATTAGAATCTGCATCAATCATCGCTCCACTGAATCCAACCCATTTTTTTGCAGTCTCATCTAGCCTATAAAGCACCAAAGTGCTTTCATTCAGGCCATTATCTTCTTCATAAGAATACTTGATGCTTGCATACCCAGGATTGTTACTATAGCTAGATATAAGCATATATCCTCCTGCGTTCATACCTTCAAAATCCGGAAGAACTGTCGGAAAGATCGTCTTCTTTTCATCTTCATGATTGATATTGACATATGCCATTCTTTCTGTCTCAAAAATTGTATCATCTAATAGTATCTGCTGATATGAGTTCCCTTCTCCTGATGCAAATGGCCCGCCGACACCACTCATATACAGATCCCAATCCTTTGGTGATGTTATCCTATTTTCTTTAAGCGTGTTCTCATGAGAATCAGCAATGAGGATACCTGCACTCCTAGCTCCACCATTCAAATTGAATCCATTATTTTTTACTATGTTACCTGAAGAAAATTTCAAGAGTATCCCTGATGAATCAGTCTGGCCTAGGACTTTATTAGACTGGATGATATTCTCCTTTGGCTCATATTGATTGTATCCTGTCCCTTCTAAAGCAATGCCATAGTTCCTTTTGCCGTTTATTGCGATATCATTATCATGCACATCATTCCTTAAAGACCCCATCATAAGCTTTATGCCGGATGCATCTGTGCCTGACAGTGTCACCTTATTATCACTGACTTCGCCATCATTAACAGATAAGAAAATTATCCCTATCCCATACTGCCCACTTGTAGATATATCATTCCCTTGGGCTTTTGAAGAAGCGGATGACCTGATATCGATACCATATGCATATGGCCCTTTTGTAATGATAGTATTATCTGAGACTATGCCTCTATCTGAAAAGCCATCCTGTGTACTGCCTATCAAGACTATGCCTGTCCCTCCCTGAGCACTTGTTGCCACCTCATTATCTGACACTACAACATCCGATGATGCATCAATCCTTATCCCATTCCCACCTATGACAGAAGTCTCGATTGTGTTCCCGATTATCTCTGAACCTGCTGATTTCTTGAATTCTATCCCTGTCTTAAATCTCTTTATTACTAGATTTTTTACCTGAATGTTGTCATATCCATTAGGATTAGATACCCCTACCCCAGTATTATCACCTGTCAAGACATGACCATTTCCATCTATCATGATATTGTCAGCACCTATTATAAAACATGTACCTGTGACATTCTTGTCCTCATCAAGAATCACATCTGCGGTCACGGTCCCACAGCTTGCTGTGACAGCCGGACTTGGCGGCACTGGTTGACTGGGCGGATAATAAGGAACCGGAGAAGGATTTGTTGGAGGGTTATATTGACCTGGATCTATATACGATGATACACATGATAGGACTATCAGACTAATAAGCATCAACAAGAGCAATCTTTTCATATTAACCTCTCCAGAATAAATCATCTGTTAATTATTAATCTCCTAGTATAAATAGTTTTTTAGCAAGCCCACTGGCAAATTACTGCTAATCATTCTGAAACATTACATGCCCATCTCTCTTATCAGAAAGCTATATAAATAAGTTAATTAACTAAGTTTACTAAGTATATTAAGTTTAATTAACTAAGTTATAAAATGACAAACATCAATATCGAGATCCCCGATGACCTGCACAAGAAAGTCAAGATAAAATGCGCCATCGATGAGGTCTCATTAAAAGAATTCGTATTATCTGCGATAGAGGAGAAAATAAAACAAAAATGAAGGAATGCCAGGCATGAATGTATGTTCCTTGGTCCGGTTCTCCAAAGGTACACCCCCAAAAATCCATGCCTGGCCCTTACATTTATCTAAAAATGCCGATCGAAAAATGGGAAAAAACAGCATAACTGCAAAAAGCATATTATTTGCCTTGGTACTTGCACTTATAGCCCCAGCACTCTCTTCCCTGAACCTCTCCAGCGTAAATATCCTGCCTGACAATGCGACAACTACAACCAACCTCTCTTGTCATTTCACTGTAAGCGGAAACACGCAGGTGAATGTATCATGGTACAATAATTCAGTGTTATTCCGGACGACAATAAATAGCACAAGCCCTGATATCCTCTCTCATACATATACTAAAAAAGGACAGCGATGGAACTGCACTGTCAGAGCAGAGAATTCAACAGACCTATTATCAGAAACAAGAAGCGATAGGATTACAATTGCCAATTCGCCTCCTGCTACGCCCTATGTCACGAATATCTCAGGTATGAATATCGGTGAATATGAACGCATAACAGAAGGCCAGAATTATACATTCGCCCTGGCATCTACAGATGCTGACGGAGATACGCTCATCTATTCTAAGCTATCTACTCAAGGTGATGACTACTGCACCATAAATAGCGCCTCAGGTGCTATAGCATGCAGCCCGACTGCAGAATCAAATACTACAATAAATGATGCATATGACTTCCTTGTAAGAGACGGTACAAACATCGTAGGGATGACATTATATCTAAATGTCACCCCGATAAATGACAGGCCTTACTTTGCTGACCTAGATAACTTCACCATCTATGAAAATGAGACCATGACATATAATATCTCAGTAGATGATGAAGAGACACCTAACGGACCGTTCAGTTTCGATGTCAACTCTTCATATAATCCTGAAAGAATAGAGAATATCAGCAGCAATGGCCATGATGTCACGCTAAGGCTGACCAACAACAGGAAAGCGAATTATTCTGACAGAGGGAACTATACAATCACATTCATTGTTTGCGACCCAAATAATGCAAGCCTTTGCTACAGCGATTACTTCAACCTAGAAGTCATTCCTGTCAACCATGACCCTGTGTTCTTGGATATACCTAATGCCTCCGGGACAGAGGGCCAAGAATTCCTGCTGTATATCAATGCAACTGATGATGACTTGGATCTCCTCAATTTCTCAGTCTCTGCTGAATGCGGCATTGACATATGGGAGATTGAGACAATAGAGACCAGCCATAACAATGCCTCTGCGCTCATCAATGTCACGCTCAATAATACGCATATATATTGCTCAAACATAACAATCATGGTGACTGACAGCAAAGTGACTGTATCACAAGATGTGTTCCTGAACCTGACAAATATCAATGATGCGCCTTATCTCAACAGATATAGCCATGCACAGAACAGCCATAATAACAGAGATATACTCAACCTTTCGGCATATACAGGAGTTAGATTCTTCTATTACTTAAATGGGACTGACCCAGACATATTGACTGATGCAGATGAATCTTTGGCCTATTGGGACAACTCATCATCATGCGGAGGGCTTTGCCCGACACTGACACTCAATGCGACTAGCGGAAGGATAAGCTTCCTCCCTAATGCAAGTTTTGTTGGAAGCTATCATTACCTTATCCGCGTGAACGACTCTTCTGATGCTTCCAATACATCACGGCTGAACATCACAGTGAGAAACAATTATGCCCCTTATTTTGACCAGGTCCCTGATGACCAGACTGCATATGAGGACATGATTTTTGAATTCAAGATAAACGCTACAGACATAGAGGATGATTTCGATACGTTCACTGACAACTCCAGCCTATTTAGCATCTCATCTGCAGGAATGATAAACTTCACCCCTAACTGCTCATTCACCGGAAACTATAGCATAGGGATAATCATCAATGACAGCGTTGGCATCATCAATTCTACTACATTCAATCTTGAGATCCTGGCTAGCCCTGATACACCACAGCTGCCGAGCGTCAGGAACGAAACAATATTGGAAGAGCTGGCCTATTATGCAAATATAGGGCTTGATACTGCTGATGGAGATATCTCCTGCGGACAAACAGATGATCTTGTGTTCACGTCAAGGTTCCTGAACGGCCAGACACTATTCAACATCTCCGGAGAAGGAATAATCTCATTCACCCCAAATTCCACTGCCAACGGTGAATATAGGATAAACATAAGCGTACGGGATGCATCTAACCTGACAGATTCAATCCTTTGGAATCTCACGATAATAAACAGGACGACTCCGCCGGTGATAGCTAATATAACACCACATGATCGACCTATGGACACCTCCTGGCTGGAGCGAACACTATATTACACATATACAAATGCAACTGAGAATTCCACTGTGTATTTTGCACACCAGACCTATGACCCCGAAGGCGATCCGCTATTATACAATTGGACTCTTGACGGTGACTATATAACCAGTTCAAAAAACTACACCAAATATTTCAGCTTCAACCAGAACGGCAGCCATGATGTCATCCTCACTGTCTATGACAATGTGTCCGGAAGCATTGCACATAGCGTAAATTTCACATGGCATATCCTTGTGCATAATTATAACAGGGCACCTCTCCTAAACAGCAGCCTGCCTGATGTCAGCAACATAACCCAGCAATTCAGATGGAACGATTACTTGAGCGGCGGGGTAGGCAATATAAGGTTCAATGATCCTGACAATGACACTTTGACATATACCAATTCACCTGCTACCAAAGTCACCATAACCTATAGCGGAGATGATGTCATATTCACCCCTGTCGCCATAGGCACAGAAACTATTGTCTTCACCGCTTCTGACGGACTTGGATCAAAGAGCAGCAACAATGTAACCATAGAAGTATTAGATGTGCCTGAGACTGAAGGCTCATCCTCATCAAACAGCGGATCCAGCAGCAAATCAAGATCTTATACAGTCATACAGGAAGTCGAGATACAAAAGGACATCTTCTTAGACATATTGAACCCTGAACCTGCAACAATATATAACAACAATACACTGAGACAGATAATCCAGGTGATAAATTCAGGGAACAAGACACTGCTTGGGATAAAGCTTGCTGCCAGGACAAATTCCAGCACTGCAAAAATCAGCTTCTCGAATGATTATATCCCCCAGTTAGTGCCTGCAGAATCATATAAGACTGATATAATAATAGAAGATTACAAGATTTATAATAATTACGTAATCATTGTCTATGCTAATGTCAGCGAACCTTTCTATAAAGAGAAATCAACCCTCCATATCAACGCATTAGAGAAATCTAAAGGCGATAGTGCATTATCCTCAACAAAGATAACCTTTGCAAGAGACCTGCTCAGCAGCAATCCTGAATGCATCGAACTGAATGAATTCCTAAAACGGGCGAATTACCTTATTGAGAATGGACAGCATGATGAAGCAATCGTCGTCATAGATTCTGTCATCCAGGGATGCAAATACCTTGTAAGCCAGAGCAGGATAGAAGATGACTCACCGATGGAATGGCTGCTAAAATTAAACATAAATGACACACCTTATCTAAAAGAGATACTGATCGCCTTCACTGTCTCCATGTCTGTTGCCATATTTCTTGCAATAAGGTCAAAAATCACTGAGAGAGAACCATGATCTTCCTGGTCATTGACCTATGCACATAGACACTGAATCTTTTTTCTATATTCCAGCCTATTGGACTATAATCCTTATTCATAACGACAACCATCTTTCTTGCCAGGCTCTTCCCGTGCCTAAAAAAAGCATCATAGAGGTCGGACGCCATCTTTGAACTCTTGCCGTAAGGCAAATCTGTGACTATGACATCATACCTTCCTGCCAGCTCAAGCGCATCTTGCTTCTCTAACCTGCAGCTGATACCATAATGGGATAAATTCTTCCTTGCCCTAGCTATCTGGCCTTCATCGATATCATAGCCTGATATATCATAACCCATCAACCCAGCCTCGATAAGCAACCCCCCAGATCCACAGAATGGATCCACCAATGCCCCCTTTGCAACACCAGAAAGATTTATGCATGCCCTTGCAAGGCCTGGGTGAAGAGATGTCGGGTGCAGACTTGGGCGGAGATGTGCCTTCCTTGATTGAAAAGACTTATCGACATCATGCATATGGATGCCTGCAACTATCATATCATCACGCTGGAAGAAAACTATCTTTGTCTTCGGAGATCTCAGATTCACTTTCGGATCCTTCAGCCTGCGAAATATCTTCTTTGCTATCTCTCTTTCAGATATGTGCGTATCATGAGCCCTGACACAGAAATCTGAATCATAGACCTTATCCCAATCATATCCCTCTATCTCTTTGACCAAGCTGCCTTTAGTGCATGTGAAGAGGAATCTGAAAATGGCATGGGAAAAACCTAGCCTTTTCTCCAGTCCCATTGAATAATCTGTAATCAGGATATCTCCAAAACCACCATGATCCGCTCTTGTCAGAGCCAAAACCTCCTCCCTTGCCAAATCAAGGTTTGATCTGAGCAGCCGGATGAAACATTTCATAAACCATATCAAAAGCCAGGAGATATATAAATAGTTATCAGAAAGAATCCAAGATGACAAGCACTATATGTTTTTGAATTATTTTCTATAAGGTAAAAATATTTAAACCACTATCAATAAAATTAAAATATGAGCAGAGGAAGGCCTGTAAATTCAGTGATAAGGCAGAACATTGT
>JAMPXQ010000145.1 GCA_023701075.1 Candidatus Woesearchaeota archaeon | reverse complement strand
TCAGGCTGTCAAATGGCTCATCAGCCTTTCCATATCTGCATTCCCCTTCCTCATTGATGCTGACCTTGAAATCGACATAATCCCCTATGACTGCTGATTTTGGATTCTCAAGGACTATCTGAGGGCTTGATGTGTCTATGATGAAACTTATTATCATCGAATTTGACATGATGAAACCATATTCGTCCTGGCATTTCACATATACCTTATGTATGCCATTTGAGATAATGTCCAGGAAAGTATACTCATGCGACCTTGCAGAGCCATAGAAGATGAAATCCATGCTGGAATATGCCTCATCAGAGTCAAGGGAACCGCGACATACTGCGTTCCTGTTCGTGTTCACATTTATCGTCGGAGTATTGTCTCCTATGAATGCCGGAGACTGTTCAGTCACCGGAGTCTGTGAGATTGTCATGTTCCCTGTGAAGGAAGATGATGAATGCACTGTGATAGCAAGGACACTAGGCTTTGAACTCTCCTTGTATCCGGTTGCTGTAAGATTAAAATATCCAGTGTAGACATTTTGATTTGGCGAGCTACACTGGATAGTATATGTGGCTAATACCGAGCGTGATTCGTTGAGACTGCCTAGGTTCAGTGACTGAGGTGTCATGAAGCTGAGACCTGGGTTTCCTGTGATATAGAATGCTGCTGCTATGTTTTGCAGCGTGAAATTATTCTGATTCGTGATGTTTGCGGTGACTGTAGCAAACTGTGAATATGATCCGCATAAGTTCAGGGACGTCGGACTAAAGGTTATCAGCGAGAACACTGAAGGAAGGGCCAAGATGCTGATCAAGAGGAGGAGAAGTTTTCTCATTTCATCTTCTCCAGGACTTTCTTGTCCTTCTCTATTGCGGCTGCAATCGCTTTCTCAAAGAAATCATTGAGAGTGGTATTGGTGAGGACGGCAATGACCTTAGCCTTTGTATGGATATCCTCTGAAAGCTCAATGTTCACTCGTTTCTTCATTCTAGTATACCAAAATGCCGACTACTATCATTTTTATCAGTATTGTTATTTATATAGTTTTCTATGTTATTATCTTATTTATATATTTTATTATATTTATGATGTTTGTCTGGATTATGTAAAAATCAAATAGAGTTAAACCAATTAATTTAAATATAAATACAGAAAAAACAGAAGGATGATGAAATTAGAGGATACATATGCAATATTTCTTCCGCAGATTATCCCTCTTGGACCTCTGACATATACCCAGCTGATTGAAAAGATAAACGAGGCTGAGATGTATAAAATTTTCTTAAGTTTCCCAAGAGAAATCATAGAAGAACAAAGACACCATATAATGACAGGAGAATATCTATTTCAATCTGATCGAGAAAGAGATTTAGCACATATTAAAACAGGTTATGCGCCAATAGAGATAATTGATGACTTGACTTCAAAGATGTACATGAGTTCAAGCAATGACGTTTTTAGGCTGAATGAGCCTGATCTCCCTAGAGAGATAGATGACCCAGACCTTTTATATATCGGACCAGATAAGAAGATAATATCAAAAGATAATGCAATGTCAATATATGGCGAAAACAGTTTGACTGTATTTGTCCTTGCACATAACATTATAGGAGATGGACCAGAAATGGAGTATTATCAAAGACCTGCATTATATATCTTCTGCCCTCAGACAGAACCTAATTTTGCGAAAATCTCAGAACAATTTGAAATTGCTAAGAAAGATAAGAGAGAAGAAAGATATATTGTGCTTGATCCATCAATGTATTCTAATAACTAATGTCTATTACAGAATTTTTGAGAACCTATCTTTATACTTCGTATACAAGAATGACACCAAGAGCAGGATGAACCCAAGTGCGATGTATGAGACTGTCCTATAGATCAGTTCCAGGTTCCTTATGTCGTAGATAAAGACCTTGAATATGGTTATCGAGAATATTATGATGCCTTGCACCCTATAGTGTCTGCTCCTGTGCATGATCCCATAGCCTATCAATGAGAGCGCGACTATGCTCCAGCCTATGGAGATCCAATATTCTTCCATCTCTATCATGACTGAAGAGAACAGTAGTATGCTTGCAAGATAGGTATATATGTTTGAGAAAAGCTCTCTTTTCTGCTCCTTATAGCTCATGTAGTAGAAGCATAAGATTCCAAATGCAAATATGGCAATCCTCTGGCTTATGGCTATGAAACTGAAATTCAGCATATCCAGTTCTATTGAATCGCTGAAGAGGAGCTTGAAGAACAATACTAAAGAAATAAGGTATGCCTGATATCTTAATTCAGGATATCCTTCCTTTGCAAGAATTATCAAAACAAAGATTGCGGCTATGAATATAAAAGAGGACATGAAACTATAATTGACAAGTTCCATGAATACCATCATCATGAACAGGATGACTGATGCCCATGAATATATAGCGGCTGCTGTCTGCTCTTCTTGTGCCAATTTCTTCTTCAGGACTGCATAAATTATTGAAAAGCAGATTATGGTGCAGAGGAATGAGAACATCCTTGTGCTGTCCAGAAAATTAAGCATGTCGAACTTATGGAGCATGTATGAATCGTAAAATAATGTCTTTATGGCTGCAAATCCGCCGACTATGTATGAACCAACCTTTAGCACCTTGTCATTCAATCTTATTGAAAGGAGTGTCAGGACCAAAGCCTCCAGCGCCCAGATTATCGTCACCAGTTTCTCATCAAGCTGTATCGGGATGAACAATGTCAGGTAGAATAGTGATAGGTACTTATTTGCAATTGCCATCCCCTCATGCGATCTTGCCTTATAGATGAAAAATGAGACCATGTGAAGGACTGAAAGCGAGATGACAAACATCCCTTTGAAATCAGGATAGCTTTCTTTTATTTGCGCATAATAGAACATGAAGAAGAACAGCGAATTCAGTATGCACATGAGGATGCTCTTCCATGTCTTGTCTTCTTTTAGCAGGAAGAATGACT
The DNA here is from genome assembly GCA_023701075.1 of Candidatus Woesearchaeota archaeon. Lineage (GTDB taxonomy): Archaea > Nanobdellota > Nanobdellia > Woesearchaeales > GW2011-AR15 > GW2011-AR15. Next base: position 117 of record JAMPXQ010000145.1, on the reverse strand, counting down.
GTATGAAGAATGCGAAAAAATAGAATATCAGGATGAAGCTTGCATATGCGAATGAATCCGGGTTCTCTCCTTTCCATACTAGATATAGGAAATAGGAAGCAAGCATGCCGCCAAATC
>JAMPXQ010000144.1 GCA_023701075.1 Candidatus Woesearchaeota archaeon | reverse complement strand
TCCTCCGCCATGGTCTATAGAAAGGCCGCCGCTTGGCCTTGCCACAATCAGCAGCTTCCTTAGGGCACACAATATCCGCACAAGCATAATAGATATCAATATCGAGCTGTACCACAGGCTTCCAAAGGATCTTAGGTTCCTCTTTGAGATGGACAAGCAGGAATATTGGATAGACCTCAAGAAAGTCAGCGCACTCATCCCTGAGTTTGATCGGATCATGGAACATTATGCAAAGACAATTGCAATGCATGACACAAAGATAATCGGATTTAGTGTAAGCAACCCAAAAGAGTTTTTCACTATAGGGCTCATAAATAAGATAAGAGAGCTTGATAAGACCAAGCTGATAATCATTGGCGGAAGCGTATGCGCCTCTTCTGACATAAGGAAGAAGATATGCCGAAGCATCTCATACAAGAACAACCTTGGGTTTGTCATAGGTGAAGGAGAATCAACTATATATGATGTAATAATGAATGTAAAGGGAAAGAAGATGCTGAATGATGTGCCCGGCCTTGCATTGATAAGGGATGACAGGGAGATTTTCTATAAACCTGCTGAGCCTTTGAGAAATCTTGACCACATAGGTTTCCCAAGATATGAGGAATTCTATCTTAAGAGATATACCAACATGACTGCTTTTGAAATCGAATGGTCCAGGGGATGCATCGCAAACTGTGTCTTCTGCTTCATCCCCAGCCTGCAAGGAAAATACAGATATAAATCAGCAGATGCCCGATATGAAGAGATAATGTACCTATCCACAAAATTTAGGATAAACACATTCTCAGTATGCGATTCCATAATAAACGGGAACATAAAAGAGCTTGAGAAGTTCTGCGACCTGATAATCTCTAAGAATATCAAGATTAGATGGAGCGGACAGATGACACCATTAAAGGCCATGTCTGAAAAGATATATTCTAAACTGAAGCAGTCCGGCTGCTACAGGATTGAATTCGGCATCGAATCCGGTTCTGATGCAACATTAAAACGGATGAAGAAGCTCTTCACTTCCGAAGTAGCATCTGAAAACCTGAAGGCATGCAAAAAAGCCGGCATACAGACAGTCATTTATCTCATGGTCGGCTTCCCTAATGAGACAGAATCCGATCTAACTGAGACACTCAGGTTCCTGGACGCAAATAAAGAGAACATTGACTTGGTCCGCTCATTAAGGCAGCTATATCTGATGCCTGACACCTATGTGGATGACAACTTGGATGAATTCGGAATAGTGAAAAAAAAGGATGACCTGTTTGGGAACAGATGGTCATGCAATGAGAATGACTATGCTGCAAGAATGGATTGGATAAATAAGGTAAAAGGATCCCTTGAAAGGAATGGGATAGAGATAGAGCTGATAGACAGATGATCCAGGCCAGATTAAAGGATAGAATACAGGAAGCGAAGATTGCTGCAGGCATAATAACGCAGAAAGCGATGACCGGCCCTTGGACCGTCCAGATAGACATAAATAATTCATGCAATAATGACTGCGTCGGCTGCTGGTGCCATTCTCCGCTCCTAGGAGAACTTGCCATGGACGCAGAGACAAAAAAGAAATTCCTGCCTTACAAGCTTGTCCTTAAGCTCATTGATGACCTGGATGACCTTGGTGTAAGAGACATATATTTTACAGGCGGCGGTGAACCGTTCCTGCATCCTAATGCAGTGGATATCATGGTCTATGTCAAGAAGAAAGGCATGAGATGCGACATGAGCAATAACTTCACCATGCTAAATGAAGAGAAGATGAAAAGACTTGCAGTTGCCGGAGTTGACAACATGAACTGCAGCATCTGGGCAGGCAGTGAAGAAGCGTACCTGAAGACGCATCCTAACAAGTCCAAAGGGGATTTTTCGAAAGTCGAGGAAAAATTCAAGCTTTTCTATGAGGTAAAAAAAAGGCTTGGGAAGACAAAGCCTACGCTGAATATATACAATGTCATATCCAGCATGAATTATGATGATTTCGACAACATGATTGAATTTGCATTCAGATGCAAGGTGGACGGCGTTGACTTCACCCCTACAGATATAGTTCCTGGAAAGACTGACAGCCTTATGCTGACAAAAGAACAGAGAGAGCATCTTTCAGAGAAAGCCAGGAATATATGGCCAAAGTTCTATGACTGGAGCGCAAGGTATGGCCATAAGATAATAATAAGGAATTATGACCAGTTCCTGAGAAGACTGTCTAGCGATGATACAGAGAATGGTGTGTATGACAAATCAATCATTGGCACTATACCCTGCTACGCAGGCTATACTTTCTTAAGGATACTCGCTGACGGAAGCGTGAACTCCTGCCTCAAAGCTATAAGGATACCGATAGGCAACATATATGAAAAGAGCATAAAAGACATATGGAAAGGCAATCTTCAGGAGAAATTCAGGAAGCATACGCTGAACTATGATGTCAAGGACCCTTATTTCTATAACATAGGGAACAAGTTCCAGCATGGCGTGAACGGATGCCTGCTCTGCTGTGACAATCTCGGGCTTAATCTTGCCGTGCATGGGAAACTGGGAAAGATACCTCTGCTTGCAAAAAAAATGTCGGCTAGGCTGCCATCAAACAAATAAGATACATGAAATTATGAACCGTTAGGAGACTGAAATGGCTGATGTCATACTAATCCAATGCCCTCCTTGGGACACAAAATTCCCCCCTCTTGGACTTGCTTATCTCGCTTCAAACCTCAATAAGAAAGGAATAACTGCTGAAGTAGTAGATCTCAACATAGATATATATAATGACTCCTTAGACAAAAATTCCTGGGAGATGAAGCAGTTCCAGTACTGGAATGAACCTAGCTTTGTGAAAAGTGTCATCAGCCAGCATAAGGCTAACATCAGCTGCAGCATCAGACAGATTGTTGAATCCTCACCTAGGATAATCGGCTTTTCCCTCAATTCGGCAAATTTCCTTTTTTCTTATGAGATATTAAAAGCTATCAAACACAGATTAAGCGACGTATTAGTATGCATGGGTGGCCCAGGCATAACCTATGAACATGGCAGATACCTCATTGAAAGGTTTAAAGAGATTGATTTTGCAATCCTTGGAGAGGCTGAAGATATCCTGCCGCGAATCCTC
>JAMPXQ010000143.1 GCA_023701075.1 Candidatus Woesearchaeota archaeon | reverse complement strand
GCATCATCACCTATGCTGAAACTATCTATCTCTTCGCCATTCTTAGGATATGCAGACATGAGTTTTGTATACATGAAATCCGGCTTCATCGTCGGGCTGAATATCCTCCTATAGGTCTGCCTGTCTCCAACCTCAAAACCCGCGATATATGGCTTTGCTATTATTATGAGCTTTGTCTCTTCCAGCTGAGTTATCATGTAATCCAGTGTCTCTATATAATGCTGGAGGCAGAATGAAGCTGTCTCATCATCTGTTTTCTCCAGATGTATCTTCTCGTGCCTCTTGAGCCTCTTCAGTTCCACATAAGCGCCGATCGGATCCTTAAGCAATGTATCTGAAATTATTGTTTTCAGCTGCGTATACCAAGCATCAGCAAATTTCTGGCACTTCCCTTTTATCAGTGCAGTCACTGAAAACTTATCATCTTCTCTAGAAAGCCTTGAGACCAGCCTTGCAATCTCATCTAATATAGATGTCTGCTGATAGTCATATTCATACTCTCTCTTCTGATAAAGGACAATCTTTGTGACACCTTTATTCTGCGAAAGAGTCTCAATGACCTTAGCCATAGTTATAGGGCTATCTTCAATAGATGGCGTCAGCGGACTTTTTGACAAATCTCCCTTGAGGATATTATCCTCTGCCTGCCTATCGACATAGAAACTTTCGTCCACAACGTTTATATAACAAAGCTTCTTTAAAAAAATTGTGGAAGCGAAAAAACCAGAAGCCAAGCCTGAACTTAAACCAATGCCTGCCCCTGCTCCAGTACAGCAGGCCTTGCCGGACAACCTAGTCTCACAGCTCCATGAGATAATGAGAAGGATAAGGCTGCTTGAAGAGAGATATTCCGGCCTTAGGAAAAAGACGCAGTTCACTGAACAGAACATGCTAAAGGATTCCAAGGAGCTCTATTCAGACATAAATGGGCTTCAAGATACAATCTCTGAGATAAAAAACGAGGTTGCGGACCTGACTGAAAAGATGGAGAAGATATCTGAAGAAGTGAAGAACGGCGTGAACAAGAATGAGTTCAATGTCATTGCGAAATACATGAACTATTGGCAGCCTATGAATTTCCTCACAAGAAAGGAAGCTGAAAAGATAATAAATGAATTCAAGGGGCAGTAGCTGAACATCCTCAAACAATCATCCCTTCATTCTTAGTGAGATAAAAATCCATTTTTTAGCTATAGAAAGGTTTGAAAAACCCACTAACCTTTCTAAGAAGAACTTTGAATCTCATCTGAATAGGTGTGAGTAATTTATGTTAAATTGTAGTTTTTAAAGTTCTCTATAGAAAATTATTTATACCTATAAGAATCTTTTTTAGCTATGCCAGACGGTTCTCCAATAAATGATATTCTGCAGATGAGGCAGCAGGGACTGTCGAACAACCAGATAATCCAGAACCTTCAGAGGACCGGGTATTCAAACACACAGATATTTGATGCCATGAACCAGGCAGACACAAAGATGGCAGTTGAAGGCATGCAGCCGGTCTTTGAGCAACCACCTATGGATGTCCAAAACCATAACTTTCATGCTCCGGAGAACAATACAATGGAATCACATCAAGATATCAGAGAACTAAAAGAGATGCATGTCGACAACAGCGCAAAGATCGAAGAATTGGTCGAGACCATTGTTGAAGAGAAATGGGAAGACCTACTTAGAGATGTAAACAAGATTGTCGAATGGAAGAACAAGCTTGAGACAAGGCTCACTGAGATGGAAATAAAGCTTGATAATCTAAAGGAGAACTTTTCAGACCTGCAGCGAGCGGTTGTAGGAAAAGTCAATGACTACGACAAGCATATACAGGAAGTCGGAAGCGAAATCCAGGCGATGGAGAAGGTCTTCTCAAAAGTGCTTCCGGTGTTCACTGAGAATGTCAATGAACTTTCATCAATAGCCAGAAAATTCAAAGAGGATGGAGAAAAATGAGCAAATCAAAAAATCATAATAAACGAGCACAGGCTGCAGTGGAGACACTGCTCATCTATGGAGTGACAATCCTGATCGTGATGCTTGCAATCGGCGCCCTCATAGGGTTTGGTGTCATCGATCTTGGAAGGCTTCTTCCTGATAACTGCGAGATAAGCAGCGCTCTCGTATGCGAGAATTATGAAGTTTCAGCTACCGGAAACCAGGTGCAATTGGAACTGAGGAATACGCTAGGAAAGAATATCCAGGGATTCACTGTAGATATCGAAGGAGAAGGAAATGACCTAGGAATCTGGGGATGCGATCCAGCAATATATGGCGCAATAGATGCTGACGGAGACGGTAACGTAGACGGCGAACAGCCAATCCTTGTGAACGGAGATGTCACCCCGACGCCAGTGATACTATCGAACTGCAACATCCAGGTACCAAAAGGCAAGAAGATCCAAGGGGTCATAAGCGTAGAAGTCTATCCTGTAGGAAGCAATATCAAAAGACCTGTCAGCGGCAAGATAAGAGCGACAGTGAACTAGATACCGAATCTTCTTTTTCTTTCTTTAAATTCTTCAAGACATAGGACAAAGTCCTCTTTCTCGAATTCAGGCCACATCTTCTCTACAAAGATGTATTCGGAATATGCCCCTTGATATGCAAGGAAATTAGAAGTCCTATGCTCTCCGCCGGTCCTAATTATCAAATCCGGCTCTGAACCCAAGTAGAGATTCTCCTTAAATACAGATTCATTTATCTGCGAGATATCAAGCTCTCCGGATTTGACCTTCTCCGCTATCCTTACGGCAGCGTCCAAGACCTCTTCCCTGCCGCCATAAGCCATTGCAAAATTTATGATGTAACCAGAATTACCCTTTGTCTGTTCCATAATCTGCTGCATCTTCTCTCTGACTTCCTTTGGGAACATCCATAACCTGCCTATGATATTTATCCTTATATCATATTCTGCAATCCGAGCATCCTTCCCCAACCTCTCGAAACCTTCAGCAAAAAGCTTCATGAGATAATCGAATTCTTCTTTTGGCCTATCAAAGTTCTGGACAGAAAAGGTATATAGCGTCAATTCAGTTATCTTAAATTCCTTGCACCATTCCAACACCTGCTCAAGCTTCTTAGTGCCCCATTCGTGGCCTTTCCAAGGCTTTGCAACCATCCTT
>JAMPXQ010000019.1 GCA_023701075.1 Candidatus Woesearchaeota archaeon | reverse complement strand
TCTAACTCATCGGACAGATGCCTCTTGAATTAAGGACAAAAAAAATAAATTATCGATAAGAAAGGCTCTTTCACAAGAGATTATAAGGAGATAGATTCTGAATGGACAAAACTAAGGCCGCGGATGAATTTCAGCAATGTCGCAAGTTAGTTAAAAATAATGCAATAGCTATCTGTTTTTTATATTTCTTGAGGTTCCACCTGTCATGAAGTTCAATGATTTCCAGCTTTTGGTGCCTACACCACATAGTCCATTAGAACCTAAGGTTTTCAGATTCAGCGATAGAGACGACCTTGAGGTCTTGCTTGAATCATTCAAGAAATCATATCCTCAGTTTAGGGATGCAATACATACTGGAGAGCCAATGCACATCGCAGATGTATTGAATGGAATCTATCTTGAAACGCAGCAAGATATCTCACCAATACCTTTTGAATTTACATCAAGATATGATACCCAGATGAATAAGAGGTTGCCAGGGCATCGTTTCTACGCTGGTGTACCTATGAATGCCTGCATATCGAATGATTACTGGAATTGCCTGCTTCCGACAGGCGTTTATGCCTTAGTATTGGAGAAGCTGGATATAGGATTCAAGATGTTCACGCCGTTTTATGGAAGCCATCCTGCAATACTCCTGGAGGAGTCATCTGTATTTGTGAGTTTTAGGTATGAACAGATTCCGACACCTAGCAGGAATGCAGTTTTAGAAATTATTGAGCCCGGAAAGCTTTGGGAAAGCTACATCTCAAAGATGCAGGATACATCCATGTTTGGAAGATTTGATGGTATCTACAGCCTGACACTGCCGGAATTCACATTAGCCACCAGATTCAACCTATTTGCAGCTGATCCAGATAACATTGGAAGGATGAGAGAGAATCTGTCGATGATAGAAACGACAATAAGCAGAAACAGGCTGAATATAGCTACGGGCTATTTGGCAGATAAAATGAAGAATATGGTTAGCGGGTATTGAACTCCTTAGGTTTATCCGTTAAGATAAAAGAATAGCTTCTTGCTTGAATCGTTCATATCAATAACATAATGCCCAATATATCAATTAAGAGAATCTGTTTTCTATCCTCTTCCTAAGCATCTTTTCCATTGTTTCCTTTGCAGCTTCGACTAATGGAAGAAGCCTTTCATCCACTTCAGGCCTGACTTGGATTATTGCTTTCATGTCTTCAGAAAATTTTTTGCTGAATGGAATGACTTTTTGTATGCTGCAGCCTAGTACAAATGCCTTGACGATATCTGAGATATGGAAGTCATAAGAGCTATCAAAGACAAAATCAGCATATTCACAGAAAGGCAAGTCAATATCCTTAAGCCTTGGGTAATCAAGCGCGATGAAACCTTTCGGATCAAATTCAAGCAGGCATCTCTTTCTTTCTTGGGGATCAGTATAGGCTGCGCATGCATGCCTTGCTTCATCAGGATTTCGCTTTAGGAACTCTTTGTAGGTATATTTTTTAAGTGTTCCATGACTTATAAGCTTGTCCCGGAACTGCCCTTTGTTCTCTATGGAATCCTTGTCCTTGAATTCACCATTCAGAAGGCTCCAATCGATTATCTCCTTCTGGCTGAAATACTTTCTCTTGGCCATATAGAGAATCAGCCGGGTGTGCTTTTTGTATAATGCCTTGTCAAGCATTGTGCAAGGATATTGATGAGGATATATAAAATTTGTCAAAAAATAGGGTTACAACAGCAATATTTATAAATCGCTTGCAAATCCAATGCCCTATGGCAAAAAATGCAAAAAACAGCAAAAAAGTTGATGTTACACTAAAGAAGAAGAAATGGTTCCCAATCCTTTCTCCGCAGATACTGGGAGAGAAAGAAGTCGGAGAGACTTTTCTTGAAGAGCTCGAGACTGCAGTCGGAAGGACAATAGACGTCAATCTCATGCAGGTTACCGGCGACATGAAATCCCAAAACATCTCAGTCAAGTTCGAGGTCACTGAAGCAAAAGACCAGAAGATTTTCACAAGGATCACAGAATTCACCTATTTGCCTTCATCTGTAAAGAGGCTCATCAGGAGAAAGATGACAAGGCTGGATGATTCAGTCGTCGCAGTCACAAAAGACGGCAAGATGGTAAGGATTAAACCTATGGCTTCAACCAGGTCAAAAGTCTCATCTTCAGTAGAGAGAGCCTTAAGAGCAGTCCTAAGGCAGGAAGTGATTGATGCAGTCACAAGGACACCATATGATGAACTATTTGTGGGCGTCATAAAGAACAGGATACAGAATGAGATAAAGGCAAAATTAAGCAAGGTATACCCTATAAAGATAATGATAATCAGGGTCCTAAAAGAAGAGACGCACCATTCAGCTAAAGTCACAGTAAGGCCAAGTCAGGTTGTCCAGAGGATAAAATCTGACGATTCTGAAGAGAAAGCTGAAGAGCAGGCTGCTCCAGCAGCTGAGGAACCTAAGGCAGAAGTTCAGGAAGCAACTGAAGAAAAACCTAAGAAAAGGGTCAAAAAAGAGAAAGCCTAATTAATTCCTTATTGTTTCTAATTTTTTAATTGTATTAAAAGCCCGATAGTGTACCTACCCAACCCTTTTCAGGGTTGATCGGGAATGCGTTCGCTTTGCTCACGCGTATAGGAAAAAAGCAGGCAAAAAACACAGCCCGATAGTGTAGTGGCCAATCATGCGAGCCTCTGGAGCTTGCGACCCAGGTTCGAATCCTGGTCGGGCTATTTTTTATTATTGATCAGTTCTCTATCTCACATAGTCCAGTAACTAATCTAAGTGTACATGAGGATAAGCTTCTACATAATTTTCATCATTCCACCCATAATAAGTCACAGTCCTTTCGATGAAATTTACATCATAGCGGATAACACCCGCACTCCAGGATGCGAAAAGGAACTCTCTGAAGGTTGTCTTCCCTGACTGGTCTGCCCGCAGAGCTGCAATTAGAACTTCACGGTCAAACTTAGGTACATCCATCATCCCGATGGTAAGCGGTGTATCTTGGAACATGACAGGCCCTTCCTTAGTTATGAAGAGGCTCTGACAAGACGGCAAAAACCATATGTTCCGCGTAACACCTGCCTGTCTAAGAGTCTCAGCCATATAAGGGAAACCCCCTATTTTTGGTCGTTTATCCATTGCTTTCTGCTGTGCGGTTTTAAGATTATCTATTGCCTTGCTCATGCGCAAAAATAAAGTAAAATTCTTTTTATGTCTGGTGTTTAACCTATTGGCGCTATTTTATGTTGATTCATTATAGCGCAAAACCTTTAAACCAAATGGAATTATCATATATCATGGAAAAAACAGGTTCTAAGACAAAAGTAAAAGGTTATGCAGCATTGGACGCTAGAAGCGATCTTGTCCCTTTCTCATTTGAAAGAAGGGCACTGGGGAAAAAAGACATATTCATCGAGATATTATACTGCGGTGTGTGCCATTCAGATCTCCATCAGGTGAAGAATGAATGGGGCGGTTCAATGTTCCCTATGGTTCCTGGTCACGAAATAATAGGAAAAGTCACTCATATAGGGGCAAGCGTAAAAAAATTCAAGGTAGGCGACATTGCAGGTGTCGGATGCATGGTTGATTCATGCAGGGCATGCAGCTCATGTAAAGAGCATGAAGAGCAGTTCTGTAAAGAAGGATGCACTTGGACTTATGGCTCGCCTGATAAGATATCCCAGGGCGTTACATATGGTGGATATTCGACAGAGATTGTTGTGGATGAGGATTTTGCGCTTCATATATCAAAGAAGCTTGATCCTGCAGCAACAGCCCCACTTCTATGCGCAGGGATAACTACCTATTCACCTCTTAAGCATTGGAAAGCCGGCCCTGGTAAGAAAGTCGGCATATATGGCCTTGGAGGCCTTGGACATATGGCACTTAAGTTTGCAAGATCGTTTGGCGCCCACGTAGTCCAGTTCACAACATCAGAGAACAAGATTGATGATGCAAAGAGGCTAGGAGCGCATGAGGTCATCCTCTCAACCTCAAAAGGACAGATGGATGCGCACATGGAGAGCTTTGATTTGATACTAGATACAGTAAGCGCTCCTCACGACGCAAACATCCTCCTCTCATTGCTCAAGAGGAATGGAAGCCTTGTGACTGTCGGTGTTCCAAGCGATGCATTCAAAGTAATGGCATTCTCTCTTATCAGGAACAGGAGATCATTTTCAGGTTCCCTTATCGGTGGGATAAAAGAGACGCAGGAGATGCTGGATTACTGTGCAGAGAAGAACATCACTTCAGATATAGAACTTATTGATATGAAAGATATAAATGACGCATATAAGCGGCTCCTCAAATCTGACGTAAAATATAGGTTTGTCATAGACATCGCTTCATTGAAAAAATAAGCTTTTTTTAGTATTTTTTTATGCTATTCGTTAATTAACCTACCTATTCCTGCCTAGATTTATAAATCGGTTAATATCCCTAAAGGTCATAAGATGAAGCAAAGGCATCAGAAGAAATCAGCCATCCATAAATCAATAGCCTCTGAGAGGATTATCGAGCTTTTCAAACAAGCTAGTCTTCGATTTGATGAGGATCATGCACTTTCTGATAGGTATGTTGAACTGGCAAGGAAGATTGCTATGAGATATAAGGTGAAGATACCAAAGGAACTCAAGAGGAGGTTCTGCAAGAGCTGCCATTCGTTCCTCGTCCACGGGAAGAACTGCAGGGTGCGCCTAAATTCAGGGAAAGTAGTCTATTTCTGCATGATCTGCAAGAATTTCATGAGATTTGGCTTAAAATAAAAGAAATTTTCTTAGTTTTCTCGTCTTGAATAATAGTAATCACTATTAAGTAGTTTCAAAAACGAAAGATTTATATAGTTGGTATAACTACTATTTAGTAAGAACTAAGGCGTAAGGGCCAGCTTCTTACTATCACCCCACCCACAAGAAAGCCCTTCCGCCCTTAGTCTTAAAATGAGATGATCAAAGATGTTCGAAGAAGAAGACCTAGCAACACTAAGGAAAGTGAAGAAGTACAGTGCAAGACAGAAGAAGTCGTTTTCGACTGTCATAAACAGCAAGACCCTAAGTGAAGACGAGCTGGACAAGCTTTTCCTTTCCGATTGATAGGAGTTGAAGAAAAATGGCAAGAATAAGAAGATCAAAGACAAATACGACTTTTTTCATGGATATACCAAAGTGCGATGAGTCAGGGAAGAGATGGAAATCTTCTGAAGATGAAGCTGCGCTTGACGTATTCAGGTAGTTACTTTATTTCTTTATTTTTTTGTTTGATTCTCATTCTAAGAACCTTTTTATAATAAGCCCTATTTTCATTTGTTCTATGTATAACCTGGAGATTCCTAAGTTGGTCGCAGAGATAAAAGAAAAAGGGGCAAAGCTGGTCTGCCTTCATCTTCCTGACGGGATAAAACCAAAAGCAGGAGAGATGGTTAAGGCAATCGAAGAGGAGACAGATGCAAAAGTGATAATATGGGGAGGCTCATGCTATGGCAGCTGCGACCTTCCGCTTGAAGTCAAGAACCTTGGTGTGGATCTGTTGATCCATTATGGCCATAGTCCTTGGCAGGATGCAGGGAAAAGGGATTACGGGAAGATACTATGACACTTATTAAATCTGAGAATCTGGAAAGATTGCAGCCTTTGTTTAATGAAGCAGTCGAACTCATAAAGAAAGCGATATCAAAAAAAAGGCAGATAATTATAAAGCATCATGATGATGCAGATGGGTATATCTCAGGATTTATCCTTGAGAAAGCGCTCTTCGCACACATTGAAGACAAGAGATATCTTCTCCAGCGTTCTTCAAGCAGGACGCCTTATTATGAATATATAGATGCGCTAAGAGACCTCAACTCATTCATAGGTTTTGCTCCTCCTCTGATAATCCTTTCAGATTTAGGGTCAAATAACCAGAGCATGAAAGCTATAAGGAGGCTTGAGAGATACGGAGCTGATTTCATCATACTTGATCATCATAAATTTGACAAGGAGAACAAGGAGATTGCAAAAGTGTTCTTAAATCCTCATGTGTTTGACATGGGTTCAGACCTATGTGCCGGCATGCTTGCGACAGAGCTGGCTTTGATGATAACACCTATGATTCCAAACATCCAGCACCTGCCTGCGCTTGCAGGGACAGCAGATAAATCTGCAGGCATAGATTATGAGAATTACCTAAAGATTTCAAAGATCCCATTGGAATCACTCAAAGACTGGGCGCTTGTAATAGATCATGAGACGTATTATCTGAGGTTTGCTGCACGTCCTAATTTCCTGGAAGATCTATTTAACCCGCAAAAGCTGCCTTATCTGGATGAGCTCAAGATGGACATAAAATCAGAGATGGAATCATTGAGTAAGTCAGTCAAAGAATATGTGAAGATAAAGGAATATGCAGGATTCAAACTGCTTAGGCTGGATAGGAAAGGCATAGGAGATTATGAATTCGCATCTTCAAAACTTCCAAAGATAACCCATGAATTAGTGGAAGGTCCAAGGATTACATTGATAGAGACCCCTGATGGGATAAGCTATAGGGCAGACCTCATAGGATTCAAAGGTGTTGAACTGATAGACATCTTAAAGACGCAGTTTCCAAAAGCCATGGTCTCAGGCGGCGGACATGAAGCAGCAGGAGGCATCAGGTTCAACGCTTCAGCAAAAGATGAGATAATGGCATTCATAGAAAAGTATCTTGAAGGACTATGAACATATTGATAATGCTGGTAGCTTTGCTGGCTCTTCCTATAGGCGTTGTCCTGGCAAGCCTAACAAAGCAAGAGATGCTGGATGGGAAGAAGTATATCTTTTTTTTGAAGATATTTACGCTTGCAACTGTAATATTCCTGTTTTTGATCCAAGTGATAAGCATTTGGCTCAGCCTTATTGTCTCCTTATTCTTCATGCCTGCACTGTTTTATGCACATACAAAAAACTTGCCAAGCTATGTATACTATATCTTTTTGGCATTCATGTTGTATAGTTCAAAGACTGCATCAGTCCCTATAATGATATTTCTGTATGGTATAGTGTCTGTTGCCTGGAATTACAGAGGAGACACATTCCTTATAGAGATAAAAAGAATATTTAGGCCATGCATGGCCTACCTAGCTGCTTGTCTCATCCTGTTAATCTAAGCAAGCCAATAGATTATATGCGCTGCAAGGATTCCGACCAAAAACCCGCCAAAGGCCTGTTTTGGCGTATGTCCAAGAAGCTCATGGAGCCTTCTTGTCTTGAATTTTCCAAAGTACTTGAATTCATCAGCCACCTTATTGAGGACTTGGGCCTGCTTCCCGACTGCCCTCCTAAGGCCGATTGCATCAGAGATGACGATTGCACTGAATATGACGCAGATTATGAAAAGGTTTGATCCGCCTTCCAGCAGATATACTGATGTGGCCATCGAGATGACTGTCGCAGTATGGCTGCTTGGCATCCCTCCTGTCCTAAAGAAGATCATCCAGTCCCAGACATCAGTCCCAAGGTAATGGAAGACCATCTTCATCAGGCTGGCAAGGACATAGGCGAAGATTACACTAAGTATAATCTGGTTTGTAAATATTGCTACCAACCACCCGAACATATCAACTAATATAGTCATTTGGTATAAAAAGCTATTGTTGCATAATATTATTAAGTAGCTGCGCAACCATTGATTGGTGCATAAGCATAATCTGACATATGGGTTTCTGAAGTTTTGGCATGAAGTATTTCTCAACATAATAAAAGATAAGAGGCGGTTTTTGAGCTATCTGATATTATCGGTACTGATTTTATTTTTCCTCACAAGATACCATGCGATATTCTTCACTTTGGTGCTGATTGCGATAGGCGGGTTTTCCATGATATACATCCGTTTTTTCAGATGGTCGCATTATGTCGCTTTTGAGTTATGCACGATGTCAACTGTGCTTACAAGCATTGCCTATGGCCCGATATATGGTGCAGCGACAGGATTCTTTTCGATAATCTTAGGGTTCATAGTGAGCGGTTATTTCAAGCCGACTTATTTCATCTCGATACTTGCCATGCCCCTCATAGGCCTGGTTGCACCTATATTCATAGGGTTGCCCATATGGCAGGTAGGCATGATAATGACAGTCATCTACGATAGTATCATCCTCCCATTATATGTAGTGTTCGGGAGCAGGATGACTTCAAGCGTGATATTTTTCATCACGCACCTGATCCTTAATTACTGGGTGTTTAGGGTCATCGCGCCGTTTCTGGTGCAATTCATGTAAAGACTGCATGAGATGGATAAATCATTTAAATGCGCTGATTTTCAATAGGTCATGGTAGAACGTATTCTTGTTACAGGCGCATTCGGACAGATAGGATCAGAGCTTGTCCCAGCTCTCCAAAGAGAGTATGGGAAAGATAATGTCATAGCCATAGATATGAAGAAACCTCAGGATTTTGAAGGGATATCCTACATATTTGATATCAGGAGATATGATGAATTGAAAGAGATAATAAAAAAACACAGGATAACGACAGTGTATCATCTTGTGTCCCTGCTTTCTGTTGCAGGTGAAGCGAACCCAGACCTATGCTGGGAACTGAACATGGGCAGCCTGAAAAATATTCTTGATTTCGCAAGGGAGTTCAATCTGAAAGTGTTTTGGCCTTCATCCATCGCAGCTTTTGGAAAGACTACGCCAAGATACAATACTCCGCAGCAGACTATCCTTGAACCGACAACGATTTATGGCGTGACAAAAGTATCTGGAGAGCTGTTATGCCAATATTACAACTTGAAATATGGCGTAGATGTACGTTCAGTTAGGTTTCCTGGAATAGTGAGCTGGAAGACTCCGCCAAGCCAAGGCACGACAGAATATTCAATAGCTATGTTCTATGAAGGCATCCCTACTGGCAGGTACACCTGTCCTCTGAGGGAAGACACAAGGATACCTATGATGTATGTAGATGACGCAATCAAGGCAGCATTGATGCTGATGAAAGCGGACAGTTCGAAGATAAGGACAAGGACAAGCTATAACATCGCAGCATTGAGTTTCACTGCAAAAGAGCTGGAAGAAGAGATAAAAAAGCACATCCCACTGGTTGTGGAATACAGGCCGGATGATAGGCAGAAGATTGCAGATTCATGGCCGGACACTCTTGATGATAGCACAGCAAGGGAAGAATGGGGATGGAGCCATGATTATGATTTGCCTAGGCTTACAAAAGAGATAATAACTAATCTGAAAAAAAAGATGAAGGTGGAATGATGGCAAGACAAGCGTTTATTGATTCTATAAAAAAAGAGATTGAAAGGATTGACGAAGCAAAGATATCCAAAAGACACGAGAAGGTGATAGAGGGGTTCACAGCCCATCCATCGCCTAGGGCAATCATTGATGGAAAAGAGGTCTTGATATTCAATTCAAATGATTACTTAGGGCTTAGGTTCAACAAGAAAGTGAAGGCTGCAGAGCATAATGCTGCAAAACAGTATGGCGCAGGCCCTGGAGCAGTGAGATTCATCTCAGGTACATTGAAGATTCATAAGGACCTGGAAAAAGAGCTGGCAAGATTTCATTCAAGAGAAGACGCTGTGATATTCAGTTCAGCATTCGCCTTGAATTTCGGGGTCATCCATACTCTGATAAAAGGGCAGAGCAAGGATTCTCTGATCTCCGATAATACGCTAGTGATATCAGATGAATTGAATCACAGGAGCATCATTGATGGCATAAGGGTAGCTGGACTAAATAAGGAGAACAAGGCCATTTTCAAGCATCTTGATTTGGAGGATCTAAAAAGGGTATTGGAAGAGAACAAAGGCAAGTTCAAGCGTGTCGTGATAATAAGCGATGGCATATTCAGCATGCTTGGTGAATACCAGAATGTCTCGAATCTCCAGCTGATTGCAGATCATTATGATCCGCAGTATGAAGAAGGCGTGATGACGATAATTGATGATGCGCATGGAGTAGCTGCATTCGGGAAAAGCGGTAGAGGATGTGAAGAGGTCACAAAGGGGAAATGCAGCATACTTCTTGGGACTCTTGGCAAAGGCTTTGGAGTGGACGGCGGATATGCAGTAGGAGATAAGATATTCATGGATTATATAAGGGAATCTGCTGCTACATATATCTATTCAAATCCGATATCTCCTGGAACTGCTGGAGCAGCGCTTGAAGCGATAAGGCTGGTAGATAGCAGGAGCGGAAGCAGGCTCATAAATTCACTTAATAAGAACATAGCCTATTTCAAGGAAAAGATGATTGATTCAGGCTTCTCATTCGCAGCGTTCTCAAAGCACGCGATACAGCCTGTCCTAATAGGAGACGCAGTGAAGACAAAAGCGCTCACTGATGAATTGTTCCAAAGAGGGATACTTGTTACAAACCTAAACTATCCTGTGGTGCAGAGAGGTCGTGATGAGATAAGGGTGCAGCTGAGCAGCCTTCATACGCTAGAAGATATAGACTTATTTGTAAAGGAATGCAGCGAGATAGCAAAGAGGCTGGAGATAATCAAATGATGATTCAAAAACATTTGATTTTATAAATCCGGTTTTATTTCTTTATGATCATGAGACAAATCGAAGGCCGAAACCCGGTTTTGGAAGCGCTAAGAGCTGGGACAAAGATTTCTATGATCTATTTTTCAGAACGCATAGAGAAAGACAAGAGGATTGAAGAGATAGAAGATTTGGCAAGGAAAAAGCAGATCCCTATGGAATCGCAGGATCTCTCGAAGTTGGAGAAATCAAAGAGGTGCCAAGGAGTCATTGCGATTGCTGAAAGTTCTACGAATAAGGATGTAAAATCTATAATTGAAGAAGTATATCAAAGGAATGAAAAACCGCTTGTGATCATGCTTTCAGGCACAGTCTATGAGCATAATCTAGGTTCAGTCCTTAGGAGTGCAGAATGCGCAGGCGCTTGTGTCGTCCTTGCTGCAAAAGATTCGATCGGCCTCTCACCGATGGTCGTAAAGACATCGGCTGGTGCATCTGAACATATCCCTCTTTTGAAGGGAGATTTGTATCAGTTTTTGAAAGATTTGAGGGAACTTGGACTGATGGTTGTCGCGTTAAGCGAAAAAGCAGAGAAATATATCTACGATTCAAATCTGAATTGTCCTCTCTGCATAATAATTGGTGCAGAAGATGCCGGTGTCAAGAAAAGCCTTGAAAAATATATTGATGAGTTCTTGAAGATCCCAATAAAAGGCCGGATAGAAAGCCTCAATATGGGTGTTGCAGCTGCTGTAGCGATGTATGAATGTGTAAGGCAGAAGTCCTTAACAAGATAAAGTTGGCTGAGGATAGCTTTCCATTGTTGACTAGAAGTGAATAAGGTTTATATATTACATATTTTACTACGGCTAGATGGTTATATATAATCAGTCACTTACGCAGATATATAATACCTTTGCAGTAGAATTGTTTGGATGGGAAGAAGCTGATTCATTATACCAGGCCAGGTTGTCTTATGGATTTGACGGTGAACAGATAACCTATAACCTTGCATTAAGACCTAGAAAAGAACTGGGAGGATTATATCTAATTGATATTACGCCTATTGGGCTTGAATCGATTGCTGATTCTTCGAAGATAGAAGGATTCCAGATAACTAAATCTACAGATTATTTGATGCTAGAGAATCAATCAGATGATATGCAGGATGAGGAGGAGCATATGTATGGTACTATTGGTGAGGAAGGATTAAATAGGCTGTCATTCGTAACAAAAAGCTCAGATAGTTTATTGTTCTCTTCATTAACAGAAATATTTAGGCAATATGGATGCATAATTCCTCACGCAAAAAAGATACTTGGATTGATATGGGAATATGGTAGTCCCGTGCATATTGGTTTTTCTGAGTCATATAATGAATTCGGATATGGTTATGATAATATCAAAATGAAAACAGACATTAAGACAACTCCGATAGAACTATGGCTTTATAATTTAAGAGGCGAAGAGCTTATGTTATACCAAGGAGATATAGAGAACAGGAGAAGCATTGCAGATTTTCCTTGGGTGCAAAAAAATGCAGGTATTATTAAAGCTGAATTTGCAGCAATTCATAGTATCATAGAATCAACAAAATAAACAATATGAAAAATAATTAAGATTATTTCTTCTCTTCTTCTGCTTTCTGTTCCTGCTTTGTCTCAGGTTTCATAGTCGGGAACAGGATTATATCCCTTATGCTCTCTTGTCCTGTCATGAGCATTATCATCCTATCTACCCCTACACCTATCCCGCAGTTTGGCGGAAGGCCGTATTCCAATGCTTCGATATAATCCTCATCCATTGGGTGAGCCTCTTCATCTCCTTCTTTCATAGCCCTCTCCTGCTCTTCAAAGTTCTTTCTCTGGAGCACAGGGTCAGTGAGTTCAGAATAATAGTTCCCTACTTCCCAGGTATTGATGAAAGATTCTACTCTTTCTGCAAACCTCTTGTCATTTCGACATGGCTTTGCAAGCGGGCATATCTCGACAGGATGGTCCATGATATGTGTAGGCTGCACAAGATGAGATTCGCATAGCTCTTCAAACAGAAGCGCGATTGCAAGCCCCTTTGAATAGTTCTTGCATTCTAATTTATGCTTCCTTAGTGCTGCCTTGACTTCATCATCGCTCATGTTCTCAATGTCATATCCGCCGAATTCCTTGACAGCATCAACCATGGTCATCCTCTTCCAGGGTGCCTTGAAATCGATCTCTTTCTCACCAAATTTCATCTTGGTCGTGCCATTGAGCTTTAGTGCGATTGATTCCCACATCCTTTCTGTGAGGTCCATAGCATTATAGTAATCTGCATAGGCCCACTGGATCTCCATCATTGTGAATTCAGGATTATGAGTCTTATCGCTCCCTTCATTCCTGAAGCAGTAAGAAAGGTCATATATCTTTTCAAATCCGCCGACAATCAGTTTCTTAAGATATATCTCATAGGCAATCCTAAGATACATGGTCATGTTCCATGCATGTATCTTTGTCATGAACGGTCTTGCCATTCCTCCACCATATAACGGCTGGAGTATCGGTGTCTGCACTTCCATGAATCCTTCAGCATCCAAAAACTCCCTGATGAACCTTAGTATCTTTGCCCTCTTCTCAAAGACTTCCTTGGCTTCATGGTTGACTACAAAATCCACATACCTCTTCCTGTATCTCTGTTCTATATCCTTTAGGCCATGATATTTTTCAGGGAATGGCCTAAACGCCTTGGTCAGGAAAGTGAAGCTGTTTGCATGGATGCTGATTTCACCGGTCTTAGTCGTGAAGACTTCTCCTTTGATGCCCAGGAAATCTCCTATATCACACTTATCAAAAGCCTTATAGGCCTCTTCCATCTCATCTTTTCTGATATACACTTGGATTTTTCCAGTGCTGTCCTGCAGATGGAAAAAAGCAGCTTTTCCCATGTTTCTTAATGAGACAATCCTGCCTGCGACAGATACATTTTCTCCTGTGTGCGACTCAGGCTTTAGTCCTGTATGCTTTGTGATTATATCTTTTGCATTGTGGGTCTTGTCATAATTATAAGGATATGTCTCAACACCCATTTCGCTTAGGGCGGCTGCTTTATCTTTCCTGTCTTTGATGAGTCTATGGTCTTCTTCCATAGTCGAGGATAATTTAAGGTTGCTTTTAAATCCTATGGTATGGGATATGTTAAAGCATATCTTTAAAAACGTGTTAACAGCCTAAAGATATGGTGATCTTATATGGAATTCAAAGACATTGTGATGAAAAGATACGCAGCGAAGAAATTCGATGGAAAAGCAGTCCCGCAGAAGAAGATTGATGAACTTCTGGAATTGATAAGGTTTGCACCATCTTCATTCAATCTCCAGACTTGGAAGGTGAAGATAGTCACAGATAAAGTGACAAAGGAGAAACTTAAGGCAGCAGCATGGAATCAGGAACAGATAACCACATGCAGCCATCTCTTGGTATTCTGCGCGAATACAGATGTCTTAGGAAACATAGACCATCTTGAGAAGACCATGCTAGGCAACGGAGCGACGCATGAGCAGATAAAAGGATATGTCAATATGATGAGAGGCTTTGAAGAAGGGATGTCTGCCGAAAGAAAATTGACATGGGCGCAGAAACAGTGCTATATAGCACTAGGCAATGCAATGAACGGTGCAACATCGCTTGGTTTGGATTCATGCCCTATGGAAGGCTTTTCTCCTGAGCAGTTTGCCCAGATACTTGATCTCCCTAAGGGTCTTGTCCCTACAGTCATATGCCCTATAGGGTATGCAGCGGATAGCCCTATGCCAAAACTAAGATTCAAGAAAGAGGAGCTGTTTTTTTAAAATAGGATTAAGAACTGATAGATTTTTTTATTTCTTCCATCTTTTGCTTGCTGTTCATGAGTGCAGTTTCAAGGCTGTCCCCATGCCCTTCTACAAAGATGTTCAGTTCATTTATTTTTGAGCCCTTAATTTTGGAAGCTATCCTTAATGAATCTAAGACCTCATCACCATAGTAGAAAGTCAGGTTTTCATCAAGATACTCTCCGCTGATTGGTATATCTAGCGTCTTTTCGGCTATCCTTCTGGCAGCATGATCATTTAGAGTGATTGAGAATTTATATCTGCAGGTATATGCCTTCTCTTCATATATACACCCTGGAGTAGAATTCCCGTATGTATAATCAAGGCCCATGCAGTCATTTGAGCTGCAGACTGAAAGGACATCCTCATAATCAAAGACTGCTTCATCGCCGATCTTGGCGACAAAATAAGGTCTGACGCATGCAGTCAATGCAAGCATGAAAAAGAATAATGGATACTTCATGATGCCTATTAGGCATTTTAGCTATATTAATCTATCTATAGCAAGCCAGAAGATATCCTTATTATAGTTCAAGAAGCTTGGCTATCCTCTGCTGGTCAAACCCGACTACAACGTTCCCATTGATGTCTGCGACAGGAACACCCCTCTGCCCGGATATCCTTATCATCTCCATGGCAGCGTTATAGTCTGCTCCTACATCGATATCATCAAATTTCACATTATGATCGTTCAGATAGTCCTTTAGCATATAGCAATAAGGACAGCTCTTTGTTGAAAACACTCTTATTTTTGCCATTTTTCAATTCACCTTTTTGAGTTTATAGTTATTAAAATTTATTCAGTGCTCTTTTTTGAGAACATGCTCTTTATCCTATCAATCATGCTCTCCTGTTTTGGCCACTCTTCCTTGCCTAGCGAGATATTTATCATCCGGTTCAGCTGGTTCTCTCCTGGCACTCCGACAAAAGCAATCCTATCTGGATTATTCTGCGATGTCAC
>JAMPXQ010000142.1 GCA_023701075.1 Candidatus Woesearchaeota archaeon | reverse complement strand
CATAGATGATATCGCTAACTTGTTCTTAGGCAAATGACTGATTGCGACATCTGCAGCATACTCTCAAACAAGGACCTCTTCAATTTCATCTACGAGGATGAAATGTGCTTTGCAATATTGCATGAAAGCCCTGCGTACCCTGGACATGTGCTAGTCATACCGAAAGAACACATACCTATAATCGAGGAGATAGATGATAAGACTGTTGAGCATCTGTTCAATGTATGCAATAAGGTCTCTACAGCTATATTTGAGACCATGGGTGCGCATGGGACAAACATAATCCTGAACAATGGGCTTGATGCCGGCCAGGAGCTTGCACACCTTGTCATAAATGTCATCCCGAGGAAGGAAAAAGACGGAATCAACTTTGAATGGACGCCAAAGAAGATAAGTGCAGACGAGCTCAAGATAACACAGAATCGGATGAAGATATTTTCTGAATCCATCTATTCCGGAAAAGATAAGCTTCCTAGCACACATGCAAAAGACCTGCATCATGAAAGCCATGCAGCAAAGCCTGTCCATGAGCCAAAGCATGATGCACATGCACAACAACCTTCAAAACATGATTCGCATGACAGTGAACATGGCTCTCATAATCCTCATGATTCACATAGTCATGGACATGATATAAAGAAACCAAAAGAAGATTACTTGACTAAAAATCTTATAAGGATGCCTTAATCAGAAGGCGAACTTGCTGTGACTCTAGCATCCCATGATACTGAACCGCAATCCTGAAGACCAGTCAACATCTCTTTATCAAATTCAAGGTTAGGTTCTTGGCATGTCACTTTTTCTTTACCTTCTACCTGTGGTTGGATCGCAATCTTTGTGACTTCTGAACTGCTGCTTCCTACTCCTCCGAACTTGAATTGGAATCCTTTCAATTCCCCTTTAGTCAACGTGTCTGCCCCATAGTTTGTGGAATTGAATCCGACGTCTCCATAGACTACAACCCTAAAACCATTTATGTCTTTTTGCCCTACATTCTCCATTAAAAGTGTTATGTTCCCTATCTCACTATCTGTAACGTTCATGCAAATCCTATATTTCTGGTCAGCCTTCACCAACTTGATCGCCACGTCAGTGCCGCATTGCATAGCGTCCTGCTGAGTCTCAATGTTTTGGAACTGCTCATCTGTCAGGCCTTGGATGACAACCATCACGGCTGCACCGATAGATACCACAATCATGACTAATAGAACTGTTGCGATCAATGGAGAAACTCCCTTTTTAAACATCATTTCACCTTTTTTTAACATAAAATCAATCAACGTACTATTTAAATTTTTCTAATATGGTTTCATTCGACAGATTCAATAGATGCAGTTTTCCTTAGGATCAATACAGCACCAATCAACATTGGGACTATCCCTATCATCTGTCCAAGACTAGGAATTTCCTTGAGCATAAGGTATGCAAAGAAGATGGTAAAAAAAGGTATTATCATATTGATTGAATTCGCTCTTGTTATCTCTGTCCTATGGATGCCTTCTATCCAGAGCAGTTTTGAAAGTCCCATGAAAAGCACACCATTTATGATAAGATAGATAAAAGAACTTCCTGTCATATCCAGAGGGTCGCTAAAAACGATCGCCATCAGGAAGAGTATACCTGAACTGAACAAGCTCCTTAGGAACATTATCGTAGAACTGCTCACTTTTTTCCTTGCACTTTGCTGCGCCAAATTCCCTAGCGGCGCAAAGGCCTGGGCACCTATCAGGATGAAATCTCCGATATTTACGCTAGAGGCTTTAGGGAGAAGCACAAACATCGCTCCAAATGCCATAAGGACTGCTCCACCTACTTTCATTCTTGTCATCTTCTCTTTCTTCAACATGCCCAATATCAAGAATGAGAAAAAGACCTCGAGTATGCCTATCAATGCAGAGTTCCCGGCAGTCGTGAACTTCAGTCCGATGAAGACTAGGGAATAGACTATCACGCCGATATAGATTGTCACAAGAGCTATGTCTTTCCAAGCATCTCTCCTCTTCACCTCATGCCATCTCTTTTTGATTGTCAATATCACAGCAAAAAATAATGCAGCAAAAAAAGTGCTTATAGCGGCTGCATAAAGCGGAGGGATAGAGGTGTAAGAAAGCTTTGTGAATATCGGGAAAAGGCTCCAGAGGACAGCTTCTCCCAGTATGAAAAGTTCGCCTTGCATCGAAAACATTTTTTTTTAGAAGTTTAAAATGCTTTTGGATAATCAGATGATAATCCTGCATCAGACACTATCTGCGCTGCGCCAATTTATTTGAGATGAAGTTATCTTTCTGCTCAATGTTCTTCACCTGATCTATCTTTACAGGCCTGAATGTCTTCACAGGATCGAGCGTCATCCCAATAGTCCCAAATTCAATGGAACTCTGTATGCCTGACATAGTATGCTCATCCAGTTTCTTTGGCGTCCATAAGAAATTAAGCCCATCATCTGAGAATCTTGGAATGATATGTGCCTTTATCCCAGCATCTGAATCATCGATTATTATGTTTGAGCCCTGCGCACCTAACAGGTCAAAAGAAGCAGATGAACAAATGTTTGAATACATGAAAAATTCAGGATCCCGTGATTTCGCATGCAGCTCAATATGGCCTTTGCAAGCTGATTTTTTAGGGACTTTTGCAGCCATGCCCTCCAATTCAAACAGATGCTCTGTCTCACTGGAATTTTTCCCGTTTTTCTGGAGCATAATCCTGAGGTTTTTCTTAAGTGCATCATAGATTTCCGGATTAGGGTTTTCTTTGCCTTCAACATGCAGGGAATGGATGCCTTCAGGTATTATATGCATAAGGAAATGCGCCACCTGCTGGCCGGCGATACCACCATTTGCGATAAATATTTTTGTCTTCTGCGCAAACATGCGCTGCCTTGCTATCTCGGAAATCTTGAGCGCTGCTTTTGAGAGATGGCTGAATTCATCAGGGGGTATCTGGGGCATGATGAAATAATGATTCTTTGGAAAAATAAGGATGTGGCCCTGCGCCGCAGGATTGATGTCCAGGACACACATGACTTTGCTGTCTTCATATACCTTCTTGGAGGGATATTCTCCTGAGACAATCTTACAGAACGGGCAGTTTGGATCGGATTTGTGTGACATTACTTTGCAAAAATGGCTTTTAAGTATATAAATGTTTTGTTTTTTACTACTTTAT
>JAMPXQ010000018.1 GCA_023701075.1 Candidatus Woesearchaeota archaeon | reverse complement strand
CTTTCTTCTATCAAATAAACCGGTTCATTCCCGCTGCCTTCCGGAAAAATCAGATATTGGCCCGGTGGAAGATTTGGTGGGATGCCATTAAAACTTGGATTGTCCTGCCTCATTAAATCATTTTGGGTTGCTAAGTTAGGATTAAAGGTATATTGGATTATTTCTTTCATTTTTCATCAACTCAAGGAAAATATGGCCTTAATTCATCAAGAACCTCTTGTGCTCTTTTAGCTTCATTTATGGTCATAACATTATGCGTCAAATTTATCCCGACCTTGCTATCATCAGATTTTTCTTTGCACCAAGCAAGTGTCCCTAATTCCTTAGTTCTCATATCATAACCTGCGCATTTAAATTCTGTTGATTCTTGAGGGAATCTATAATTATCGATGAACCTTGCCTGTGCTTTTTCAAGTTCAAATGTACAGCCAAATGCAGTCTTAAAATCAGTTACTGTCAATTTGCTCATGTCAATAACAGATGAAATCTCAACAGGCCCATTTCCGTATTTCGGTTCGCTTATTTCAATATAAAAATTCAAGCCCTCTATTTCATCCATCTCGGATTTCCTGACTTCTTTTTTTGTCCTGAACCCGACAACCTGCCACTCTTCCTTAATTGTTATGCCCTTCTCAGCTGAATAATCTATCATTCCTGCCTGGTATAATCTCAATAGGCTTGCTGTCAAGGTATTCTCAAGATTCCATATTATTCTATTATGTTCAGAGGAATATGCATTGCATGCAATCATTGATCCATAATCTGCTTTACTGCCACGTTCCACCATATAGCTGATTATCTGGAGTGCATCCATATCAACCATAGAGATTGCTTTTCTGCTGCCGATCTTTCCAATCAAGGAATCATTTTTAGGTTCCATCACATATTCGACTAGTTCTGAATAGGCCTGTGAAGACAATCTTATCTCATTAGGATAATTCGGGAAAAATCCAGCTATATTGAATCTAGGTATAGTATCATCATTGTGTTCCTTGATTTTCAAGAAGATTGGACTTCTATAATTACCATCGTCCCTAATCATCTGATCATTTTCCTGTATCAGGAAATTATTAAGGTCCTGTCTTTCAACATTATATTCAACATCAGGAGCTTTTCCAGTCATTCTTAATATCTTTTCTAGCAGTTGTGTCATTTGGTATCACCTTTTTTGTAACTACTATTTAGTTGTAATGATTATAATATATATTTTTTGTATATAGTATATATATTAATATAATAGTATAAATTTTAGAAAATTTTATATATTGCTTTATTCATATCTAATATATCATGCAAAGAAAACTTATCCAGCTAGGCCAAAAGACACTTCTTGTCTCTATCCCGACAAAGATTGTAGAGAAATATGACCTGAAAAAAGGGACAGAAGTCAATATCGAAGATGAAAATGATAGATTGTGCATCCGGATGGATGGTGAAAAATCAACTGAAAAAACAATAGAATTCGACCTGACAAAGGCAGAAAACCTCTCCAGAAGGGTCATCACGACGGCATATAGGGCAGGATATGATCAAATCAAGCTAAGATTTGAAGACGAATCAGTCCTTAATGAGATTGCTTCATGTCTCTCAGATGAGACAATAGGTATGGAAATAATCAGCCAGGAAAAAAATCAATGCATAGTAAAAGACCTATCTGGTGCAAACGGTGAGGATTTCGATATTGTCTTTCGGAGGCTTTTTCACTTGATATTGGACCAGGCAAAGTCATCTTCCACGTTATCTGAAAGCGAGCTAAATCTTAGAGATAGGGCTGTAAACAAATTTGCAAATTTCTGTATCCGGTCTCAAAAAAAAAGCATCTCAAAAAATGAACGTGTCTATTATCATCTGATAAAAAAGCTTGAGGCTATGAGCGACCTCTTTTGCAGGCTTGATGATGATGAAAGAAAAGAAGTAGAAAAGATCATTCCTTTGGTCGCTGAGTTAACTGAACATATCTTTAAATTCGATTTAACTAAGCTATCGTTTTTTCTGGCAAAAATAAAAACTCAGATGAACTCATGCAAAAAAGATAAACTGCTGCGACTGATCCAAGAATTGAAATCTATGGTATCTGATATCATCGAATTAAATTATCCTTGAGTAATCAATAGAAAGGTTTTGTTTATAAGACTCCTGGATGTATTTTCTGATATCTTCCCTTGTATGCTTCATTGAATTGAGCCCCATCTCAAAAATAGATTTTATTGATTCAGATGCCTGTGAAATGAATCTATCAGAAACTAGATTTTTGTAATACGAAAGTTGGTCATCTAATTTCAGATGGCTCTTAGAAAATTCATCAGGATGGTGTATTGCTAGATGCAAACTGTACATGATTGACAGTTCTGTATATTGGATTGCTGATGCAATATTCCCTAATTGCCTAGAGCTCTCAGCATTCCCCCTATACTGAAGGATATTGCCTTTAATGTATTCAACGCCTGGTTTTTCTGATGATTCGATTTTTCTCTCATACTTATTGACAATGCCTCTAATAGCATTACCTACAGCTGAATCTTCAGAAAACTGAGACCTGCCTGCAGTTACCCTTATCAGGTCTAGGAGATCGTATGCTCTTTCAGCCTGAATACTATCAATATGCTTATCTCTTGATCTGTCTAACCTAAATAGCCTATTTAATTGCCTGATAGATCTTGTCATGACAGCTACATTAAAAGCATAATCTCCATCATCTACACTGATGCCAAGTTCAACTCTTCTTGAACCTGTTTCACCCTGTTCTCTTTGTCTTAGATAGTATAATATATTTGTAACATCATTAGTTTCTTTGCTCATCAAAGCAGCTATGAGCATCTGGGAGCTGCCAAGCCCATCAAGATTAGCAATTATTTGGGCTTCATCATCACCTTCAGGGTATAATGTATTCACTTTGTCAAAATCATCAACTTTCAGAGAATCTGCAATACTGCCTAGTTTAGCTGCCAAATGCCTTTGAGCAAAGATTGGATCAATAAAATTTCTTGAGATATGTGAAACATAACTTTGTATTGCAACCACAGCATCATTTAATGTATCTATAGGGTATTCTGGCAAGCACAGTCTTGCCTGCTGCAGAAATGTTTCAGCATCAACAAACAGGTTGTGACCTGCAATATCAAATTTGTTGAAATAAACTGATGTTTCCAGACTATCATCCATAATTGCACATTCTCTCTTGATTTCTGTAATTTTTTCTATTGGCATACCTGCTTCTTGATAAGCTGATTCAATACCTTTAGCCAATTTGCTCCCAAGTTTTATTTTGACTGGTGATGCTGCAGATATATCCGCATTGCGAAGCGTTTTAAGATAATATAATTGCTTTGACAAAAATAATCTATTGATAAAATCGACAGCTTCAGGCTGATCCATCCTATTAATATCCCTCATGAATTCACCATAAGGCATTGCATCATAGAAATCACGGATAAAACCATCTTTTGTGCCAAGGATTATCCTTGGGGCAAGGTTGATTCCTGCCTCTATTGCAGCTTGATATGCAGAAACTATTTGTTTTGGATTTTCATCAGCCTTGTATGAAAAAAGTTTTGGAGATATGCACACTTCAGTGCCAAAAAAATCGTACCCAAGACCATAAAATCTTATGCCTTCTTTACCGCTTTGAGGGAAACCAAGATCAACAAATTGCAGATTCATAATCTCGTTTCCTGTAACACCGGATAAATCCAACTTAGGGATAATTTGTGTGATCAAAGCATCTAGATTGCCATCAGTGACATCTCCAAATCGCTCTTGAAACCTGGATCTCAATATCCTGGATAGATCATCAAATATAATATAATTAGCTGAACCTGGAGGAGCTGTTTGAATCGAGGATAGTGTCTGAGGCATTTTACTATGGGTTTAAGTTGATGAGGTTTATAAATGTTACTATTTTTTACTACTATTAAGTAATTAAATTTAGGAAAGTTTAAATACTCATATGAATTTTAGCTAGATCATGGAATTATGGATAAACCAGAAGGTTCTTGAACACGGTGCATTGGTCAAGAATATAGCATTATTTGTCATCTTAGCATCTGCTTTTCTATTCTTAACTCCTGTATGGAAGATCATACTGCTGATAGTAGTCATGGAACTTGCAAAAGAGATAGTTCGGATAAGATATAATCTTAGGAACATCCCATTATATTTTTCAGCAATCGGTTCCATCTATGTCTCTACTGTGTATGGTTTTAATTTTGGAATTATTGTCCTGTTATTCAACATAGTCATAAAACTGGCTTTCTTTGACCTGAAACGATCTTTCATTGAAAGACTGCTATATCTTATTCCTATGTGTTATCTTGCGTCATTATTTGACCTAGTCCCTTATGTATCGGTCATAATCTTTTTTGTAGGTAGATATTTGCTTGAAATTATTTTTGAGTCATTATTAGGATATTTAGCGATTAATGAGGTAATCTCTAAATCATGGCTGATAATCTTGAACCTTGCTCTTGCAAGTGTTATTCTAGCATGATTCATCTATAAGGATTAATACTTCTTTGGCATTAATACTCCTGAAGCCAACTTACCAGAATTCGTTCAATGGTGTTCTTTTATGAATCTCTCTTTCAAAGTCAGGTAAATTTAACAGCTTGGTGGCACTATCCAACACCCTAGTATATTTATAGTCCCCAAAGTAATATATCTGTTCAAGCCTAACATCTTGGTTTAATAATGAGATTGTCGCACAATAAAGCGTTTTTCCTAGCCATAGGTCATGGTCGGTCACCAGAAAAATACCTGTTCTGTCAGCAATAGGCGGTATTATTTCTACCCTGTTTACTTTGTGATGATTTTGAATGCTAGCATATCCAGGAGGGATATATTCGTATAATTGTTTATATGAAATTCCTGCATCAGAGAGCAATCCTAGTTGCACTTCTAAATATCTTGGAAATCTGGTACATTCTATCTTATAAATAGATATACTCTCTTCTAAGCCAAGGATAATCTTCAACCCTTCTTCAAACAAGCATGGCTCGGACATCAGCACCTTGAATTACCGACTATATTTATTGTTTCCTGTTTTTTTTAAGGCATATTTTTTTAAGTCAATTAAATAATCAAAGCTTATGCAAGTCTCAGTCTTCGCGTCAGGCAGCACTGGCAACTGCACTTTCATCGATACCGGTGAGACAAAGATCCTTGTCGATGCAGGCATTGCCTTAAGAAGGATAAAGAAGCACCTTTCTGATGTCGGAAGCGAGCTTAAAGAGATAGACGGTGTCTTCATCACCCATGAGCATAATGACCATATAAGGGGGCTATTGAAACTGGATAAGGAGATAGATAAGCCGGTCTTCCTTAGGCCAGGAGCATATGCAGGGTATGGCATGCTGCTCTCGAATTATGTCCCTATGAAGGATAAGACTTCACTTAATGACCTTGAGGTTGAAGCTGTCCCTATCAGCCATGATGCTGCTGACCCTGTCGGGTTTGATATATTTGATAAAATGGGGAAGAAACAACTGAGCATGTTCACTGACTTAGGGAAATACGATGATAGGATCAAGAAGAGCGTGGCAACAGCGGACGCGTTGGTCCTAGAGACCAATCATGATGTTGATATGCTGATAAATGGGAAATATCCTTATGACCTGAAACAGAGGATACTTGGAGATAAAGGACACCTGTCGAATATCGATGCCAGTGTGCTAGTCAGGGATAATCATTCTGAAAAGCTCAAGAATGTCTTCCTTGCGCATATAAGCAAGAACAATAACACTAAACAGCTTGCACTAGATACATTCATGACAGTGACAGGCAAATCCCGGTTCAACAGCATCCTGACAGATCAGATAACCATAACAGAATTATTAAAAATATAAGAAACCTATTCTACTTTGACTCTCTGTGCCAAGCTCTGTCCTGGCATACCTGTCTCAAAAAGGGCTCTTACGACACCTTTTCTTCCGTGGGCGCCTGTGACTTTGCCTTTCAGGACTTTATTGAGCTTCCCTGGTGCACTCCAAGAGACGGTCTTACCGACAAGCTTCTCTGCCTTGTCCTTAGAATCCACTCCATCCACTAGTACAAGCATTTGATTGTTAGACTGATGTTTTAGGCTTCTTCTGAAGCTTACTATTACTCCTTCCATAGTGCAGAGAAAATTAGGGTCATTTAAAAAAGTTTTGGATTTATCAGGCTTAGTTTGCTACCTCTGCACATTAGGAAATTATAAAAACAGCGGTTTATTTCAAGCCGTATATAAACATAAGGGCTAGTAGCGTAACCTCGGCAGTTGAACTCAGCTGGTACGTGTGTTTCTCTCAGCTCGGTTCGAGAAACAATTTGAAGGCAAAACAACAAGGGCTAGTAGCGTAATCCGGTTATCGTGCCCCGCTGGCAGCGGGGAGACTTCGGGTTCAAATCCCGACTAGTCCATACATATGCCTCTGTAGCATAGTAGCCATTGCGTTGCCTTGGTAAGGCAAAGGTCGAGGGTGCAACTCCCTTCAGAGGCTTTTTATATACTTCTTTATTGCCAAACCCTATGGGCATTGAGTTTAGTGTCAGGGAGTTTGACATCTCGGACAAACCAAGAGTTATGAATCTTGCTGAACGTCTGGCACATGTTCTCGTCAATGGGATTTATGAAAATGCCATGAGGGAAAGGTGTCGCTTTATGACTGAATTTGAGAAAACCATCTTGGTTGAAGATTCAAGCTATTTGACTTATGTAGCAGTGCATGATGATGATATCATAGGATTTGTCAGCGGATATATATCACAGTCTGACTTTTTTGCATCGGCAATCTATGTCAAAGAAGAATATCGGGGCCAAGGGATCTTTTCTGCATTACGAAATGAAGCTATATGCTACGCTAGGTCAAAAGGGCTTAAAAACTATGTCTCTAAGATCTTCAAGACAAATAAGCTAGCGATTTGCGCTGAAACAAAAGCTGGCAGCAATATCATGGGAACAGAAGAGGATATGCTTCTGCTTTCTTATCCGCTTTGAAACAAAAACATCAATCTAAAACATCAATATATTTTATTACTACTAATAAATGATTACAAAACCAAACATTTATATACATCCTCTTTTTAGTCTTCTTGATGGAATATTATTCTAATTCGTGCAGTGCTGGAAGGACTAATTATAGCGTCAGCATGCCTAGTGTCAATTATTCTATGGGTTCTTCCAATTCAGTGAATTATTCGATGAATGTAGATTCTCCAGTGTATCATGCATCAGGCAACTATGCAGTGAATTCATCGAGCAATGTGCCTGCAGTCATCGATAGGCATGAAAGATCGGATGCAGCAATTGTTCCAAAGAATACTCAACTGTTGCCTTCAAATGATTCTTTTAATAATGTCGGCTTTGATCGGCCTATAGATAGGATCATTGAAGATTTCCTTCCAAAACGGCATTCTAATCCTGCTATCGATGAGATAGAGAGGGCTATAGGGAATGTGATTCGGATGGAGCAGTTCGAGATTGAGGAAGAGATAATAATCAGGAGAAGGATAAAAAAGACAAGCGTGACTGCTACTAAGAAAGAATTTGATTACTGATGGTGCGATATTATTCTCTCATATAACCCTACTAAATGATTGATCTCGCCATGGAAAATATCGCTCTTATGCATTCTATATACTTGGGTTCCAAGATCCATATTATTCCTTGCTGATACATCTACATCTTGAAAATCATCTTTTAGTTTTTGATATAATATGTACTCATTAGCATTTGACCTGCATAATTCAACAAGATAATCATGTCCTGGAAATCTCTCTGCTGCCCATGATATGCATATAGGTAGTGTACCAATGATAAAACTTAATCCCATAATATCTGGTGAGACAATGACTGCAAGTTTCTTTTTAAGATCAAGTGGGTTGTCTGCTTTTGCAAGCGCAAGATAAGTCATGCTTCTTTAGAATACATGAGGTTATAAAAAATTTGGGGTATTGATAACTTCAGAGTTCCAGTCTCTTATCAATCTCTTCTGCGACCTGCTTTAGTTCTGCCATTGTCTTATAGAGATCGTCTTCTATCTCATCTATCAGTTTCTTTAGGTTCTCCACCCTCAGCATATATCTGCTCCTGTTACTAACCACGACTCCGGCATTCATCAGGCTATGGAGGTGATGGACGACTGTCCCCCTGCTCAGCTGCACTCTCTCTGCAATCTCATCACTGGTGAGGCCATCCCCTTGCCTGAGATTCTTCAAAAGCACGATGACTGTGCGAAAGCAGCTTTTGTTCTTGTCCCTATTCCCAAGGATGCCTAGTGAATCAAAGAACCACTGGAGTTCATCATTTATACTTTTTTCCTGCGGTTTTCGTATGCGAAAAATCGTTATCTTGGTGCTTCTTATCATTATATTATGTTGATTTCAGTTCAACTATATAATAGTTTGGGTTTGTCGTGCTCAAAAGACTTGTTGATATAGTTAAATTTCATAAAATTTATAAATAAGTATTGATTTTACATCAACTAGGTTGAGCTAAGCTCAACGATAAGTATATAAAGACAAGAGATTTCAACCAGGAGGTGGAAGAAATGTATTGGAACCCATTTGAGGAGATTGAACGGATGCATGAAGAGATGGATAGGCTCTTCATGAGTGCCTATGGCCTAAATGACAGGCAGCTGATCGGGCACAGCAGCAGCGGAAACAATGCTTTGGCAAGACCTGCAGCAAGAAACCCAGTCTGCCATCTTCAGGAGACAGAGAGCCAGATGATAGCTTCATTTGAGCTTCCGGGCGTCAACAAGGGAGACATTGAACTCAATGTAGACAGGGACCATATTGAAGTGAAAGTCGAGCAGAAGCAGGAACAGAAGAAAGAAGACAAGGAAAAAGGCAACTATAGCTATATGAGCAGCTCAAGGAGCTTCCATAGGTATATTCCGCTTGCCAAGGAGATAGATCCAAACAAGGCAAAAGCAGAATATAAAAATGGCGTGCTTAGAGTAGAGATGCCAAAAGTGAAAGAGGAGAAGAGCAGCAAGAGGCTGCAGATAGAATAATAGGCTGAATATAGTTTATTTTTCCTTTATTTTTTGGAAAAATAAAAGGAATAAAACCATAGAAGGGGAGAGGGAGATGAACAATCAGATAAAGACTGTGATGCTACTTGGACTACTTACAGGGATACTTCTCTGGATGGGACAGTTTTTTGGAGGGCCTACAGGTCTTACTGTGATGTTCATAGTTGTCCTGCTCATGAACTTTGTGATGTATTGGTTTTCAGACAAGATTGTGCTCTGGATGTATAGAGCAAAGGAAGTCGAGAAGAACTCTTCGTTATATCATCTAGTGAAGGAAGTTGCTGACCTAGCAAAGCTTCCTATGCCTAGAGTATATATAATACCATCAAAGAATCCGAATGCATTTGCGACAGGGAGAAGCCCTAAGAACTCTGCTGTTGCATGCACAGAGGGGATACTTGACCTGCTCAAGAAACATGAACTTAAAGGGGTCATTGCACATGAACTTGGACATATAAAGAACAGAGATACTCTGATCACGACGATTGCGGCAACACTTGCGGGTGTCATAGCCTATATGGCAAGCATGATGAGATGGGCTGCATTCTTCGGCATGGGAGATAGGGACAGGGATGGAAAAGGGATATTGGAACTCATCGCACTTGCAATCGTGACACCGCTCATTGCTACGCTGCTCCAGCTTGCAATCTCCAGGTCAAGAGAGTATCTGGCTGATGAGACGGCTGCAAAGATAACAAAAGACCCTTATAGCCTTGCTGATGCGCTTGAAAAGATCTCAGCAGGAGTGAAGATGCATCCTATGGGCATGGGAAGCGAAGCGACAAGCGCTCTTTTCATCGCAAATCCTTTCAAAGGAGGGATCTTGAATTGGTTTTCAACGCATCCTCCTATGGACGAGAGGGTGAAGAGGCTCAAGGCCATGAAGATCAGGAGCGGCGCATGATATTTTGAGAAAATAAGGACTTAGACTATAGGAAAAGATGGAGGGTGAAAAACATGAAAATTAGACCATTAGGGAATAGGGTTTTATTAAAACCCATTGAAGCAGAAGAGAAGACCAAGTCCGGATTATATATCCCGGACAGCGCAAAGGAAAAACCACTGACAGCTGAAGTCGTTTCGGTAGGTGACGGAGAGCTTGTCAAAGTGAAAGTAGGACAGAAAGTCATACATGAGAGTTATGGCGGTTCAGAAGTGAAGATCGAAGGCGTGAAGCATGTCATCATGGATGTCAAGGACATCTTGGCAATTGTCGAATAGATATTGACTAATCAACGGAGGAATAAACATGGGAGCAAAACAGATTATTTTTGATCAGGAAGCAAGAGCAGCACTCTTGAAGGGTGTCCAGAAAGTGCATGATACTGTATCAGTCACACTGGGACCAAGAGGCAGGTGCGTCGCACTGGATAACGGCTTTGGAAGCCCTACAATCATCAATGATGGGGTATCCATTGCAAAAGAGATCGAACTAGAGGACAAGTTTGAGAATATGGGTGCACAGCTTGTAAAAGAGGTTGCAGAAAAGACACAGGATGTTGCGGGAGACGGGACAACAACAGCCATCGTGCTCACTACAAACATCCTGAAGGAAGGCATAAAAAATATTGCAGCCGGCGCAAGCCCGACAGAGATAAAGATAGGGATTGAGAAGGCAAGCGAAAAAGTTGTTGCATACTTAAAGACCCAGAGTGTTGAAGTAAAGGGAAAAGAGAAGATAACGCAGGTTGCGACAATCTCAGCAAACAATGATGAAGTTATTGGAAGATTGATTGCAGATGCGATGGAAAAAGTCGGCGCGAATGGCGTCATAACTGTCGAAGAGGCAAAAGCATTCGAGACAACACTAGAAGTCGTCGAAGGCATGCAGTTCGACAAGGGATTTGTCTCCCCATATATGGTGACAAATGCAGAGAAGATGGTGGCTGAGCTAGATGATCCTGTCATCTTGATCTTTGATAAGAAGATAAGTTCAATGAAAGAGCTCTTACCAGTGCTTGAACAGGTCGCACAGGAAGGCAGTCCCTTGATGATAATCTGCGAGGATCTTGAAGGAGAAGCACTAGCTACAATCGTGCTGAATATGATAAGAGGTGCACTAAAGGCAGTTGCTGTCAAGGCACCTGGATTTGGAGATGACCAAAAAGAGATGCTTGAAGACATAGCAATCCTCACTGGCGGAAAAGTCGTCACTGAAGACAAGGGCATGAAGCTTGAAGGTGTCAGGCTCATGGACCTTGGAAGGGCGAAGAAAGTGAAAGTCGACAAGGAGAAGACAATAATCATAGGCGGGAATGCAGATCCAAAGAAGCTCAAGGCAAGGATATCGCAGATCGAAGGCCAGATAAAAGCTGCAAGCTCAGACTATGACAGGGAAGACCTGCAGAAGAGGCTTGCAAAGCTATCAGGCGGAGTGGCTGTCCTAAAGATCGGAGCAGCAACTGAGACTGAGATGAAAGAGAGGAAAGCAAGAGTGGATGATGCAATGCACGCAACGAGGGCTGCTGTAGAAGAAGGTGTTGTCGCAGGCGGCGGAGTCACACTCCTCAGGTCTGCAAAGCTTTTGAATGACCTAAAGCTTCCAGGAGACCAGCAGATAGGTGTTGATATCGTCAAGAAAGCAGTGCATGCTCCAGTGAAGGTTCTTGCAAAGAATGCAGGAAAAGAGCCGAGCATCATAGTAGACAAGCTCCTGTCAAGCGAAGGAAGCATGGGCTACAATGCAAAGACAGACACCTTTGAGGACATGTTCAAGGCAGGGGTCATAGATCCTACAAAAGTCACAAGGACAGCTTTACAGAATGCAGTCAGCATCGGATGCATGATGCTCATAACTGAAGCGGTTGTCACAGACATACCTGCAAAGGAAGATAAGATGCCTTCAATGCCGCCAGGAGGCATGGGCGGAATGGGAGGCATGGGCGGAATGGGAGGAATGATGTAATTTTTATTTTTTATTTTATATAATCCCGCTACCCAAACATAATCATGATCAAAATGCAAGAAAACAAACAGAAGAAAGAGAAGGACCCAAAAGATTTCATGAAGAAGAAGCATGAAGAGAAATCTGATGATGACAAGAACATAGAGGCGCTCATGGAAGCCATCAAAGAGGCAAGCAAGCATGCTGAAAGCAAGGATGAACGAAAGACGCATGATGAAAAGGCCCATGACAAGAAACATGAAGCAGGAGATGAAGGCGGCAAAGAAAAAAGCGCTGAAGATAAGGATGCCAAGATTGCAGAACTTACAGATATGGTGAAGAGGACGCAGGCGGAATTCATCAATTTCAAGAACAGGACTGAGAAAGAGACAAAGCAGATGCTGGAATATTCGACTTTTGATGTGATGAAGAAGATGCTACCAATCATTGACAGTTTTGAGCAGGCGCTCAAGAATGAAGCAGGAAGCGAATTCAAGAAAGGCGTAGAGATGGTGTATGCGCAGCTCATGGATGTCATGAAAGCTGAAGGCGTAAAACCAATAGACTGCATCGGGAAGAAGTTCAATCCTTATTACCATGAGGTCATGATCAAGGAAAAATCTGACAAGGCAGAAGATGTTGTGCTTGAGGAATTCCAGAAAGGATATATGATGAAAGAAAGAGTGCTTAGATATTCGAAGGTGAAGGTCTCTGGCTAAGGTGCATTTCCATAGCAGCAAGGAGGAGATACTAAGCCTGGGATATCCATGCAAATGCGACAAATGCGAGAACCCATGCAAGTATGGGAGC
Organism: Candidatus Woesearchaeota archaeon; assembly: GCA_023701075.1. GTDB lineage: Archaea > Nanobdellota > Nanobdellia > Woesearchaeales > GW2011-AR15 > GW2011-AR15. The sequence goes on along the minus strand of JAMPXQ010000018.1, from coordinate 3,085 downwards.
GGTGTCCTTGCAGATGATGATTATGAAAAATTAGCCAAATACCTCAAGATAAGTGTCGATGACTTAAAGAGAGATTATCTGGAGGAAGTGACAAAATTCAGCATAACAAGGCATAGGCCAAAATTGATGAGAAAAGACCTGCCGCATGGGAAATGCATCTTTTTTGATGTGAAGAAAGGATGCAAGGTCCATGAAGCAAAACCGCTTGAGTGCAAGGTCGCCATGAGCTGCAAGGATTATGGCGAAGACCTGATAACGTGGTTTGATGTGAAGCATTTCTTTGATCCAAAAGACAAAGAATCGCTCAGGCAGTACAAGATCTATGTTGAGAGTGGAGGCAAGGTGCTGGAAGGCGCTGAAATCCATAGGTTCATAGATGAGAAGACAGACAAGGAACTTGGAGAATATGAAGACATCAAGGATTCAAGGAAGAAAGATTGGGATGAGATATTAGGCATAAAAGACCTTAAAGATGAACCGAAGAATGAAAAAAATGGAAAAAACCGAAAAAACTGAAAAGCAAAAGATGCTCATAAAACCTGAAGCGATACTTAGGTATCTCAAAGGCGAAGAGAAGCTGCATACTTTGATAACTACGCAAAATGACATGGTGCAGCTCATCACAACAGACCAATATCTCTATGAAGCATTAGGAAGCGTCGAGAATCGAAATGAGATAGACATGAATCTCCTTGTGAAGTTCCTTGAGGTCACAAAGATCGTGCCTCATGAAGACATGACAAAAGAGGCAAGGAAGATATTGACCCATGAACGGGTGGATGAATTGAGGAAGCCAGCATGAAGCAGTTCATTGTCTCGATTGCAAAGGAAGCAGGAAAGATGGCCTTGGATTTCCAGAGCAAAGCGAAGATCAGTTCAAAAGGGCCTAAAAACATTGTGACTGAGGCAGACATAGCAATCGAGAAATATCTTGTCCAGAAAATCATTGAGAGATATCCGGAACATAAGATTGTAGGCGAAGAAGGAAATTATGCTTATGATGATGCAGATGTCTGGTATATAGATCCGATAGACGGCACATCGAATTATGCGCATTTGGACCCGCACTTCTGCATCTCAATTGCGCACGCAGTGAAAGGCGAAGTGAAACATGCATGCATATTCATGCCTGTGTTTGACGAGCTGTTCTTTGCAGAGGAAGGCAAAGGTGCTGAACTCAATGGAAAAAAGATTTCAGTCACAAAGACCAGTGAACTTAAGGACGCCATGGTGCAGGTTGAGATAAGCCCGCTCAAAGATACCATAGATAATTCACTGAAGATTGTTAGGCATTTCATGCTGAGTGCAGACAGAGTAAGAGATATGGGTTTTTGCGCAGGACAGCTAGCATATGTGGCTGCGGGGAGGTCAGATGCACTCCTAAAGAACAGCCAGCATCCGTGGGATATCGCTGCAGGCATGCTGCTTGTGAAAGAGGCAGGCGGAAGAGTGAGCGGACATGATGAGAAGGAGATAGTGCTTGGAGATGCAAAGAAGAGGCATAATATTGTTGCATCAAACGGGCTGCTGCATGGTGCTATTATCCATGAACTGCGAAGCAACCTAAAGGATGTAGATTTCAAGAAATTATGGTGGTAATAAGAGAAGATAAAAAAAGTGCAGTTAATTGAATTAAGCAGTCTTAGGGAGATAATCTCCCTAATACCCTCTTAATTTCATGCTAATAAATTAAAAGAATTAATTGCAAGATAAATTAGACCAAGGAGGAACTGAAAATGACAAAAATAATCGGAATCGATCTAGGGACATCGAATTCAGCTGCTGCTGTTCTTGAAGCCGGAAGGCCAAAGATCGTGCCAAGCGCTGAAGGTACATCGCAATACGGGAAGAGCTTCCCATCAGTTGTCGCTTTCTCAAAAGATGGACAGCTCCTTGTCGGAGAACCTGCAAGAAGGCAGGCTGTGAGCAATCCGGAAGGGACTATAACAAAAGCAAAGAGGAAGATGGGCACTGACTTCAAGTTCAAGGTGCATGGAAAAGAATACACACCACAGCAGATATCTGCTTACATCCTTCAGAAGATAAAGAGGGATGCAGAAGCTTTCCTAGGAGAGCCTGTGACAAAGGCAGTCATAACTGTCCCGGCTTATTTTGATGACAACCAAAGACAGGCAACAAAAGATGCAGGCGCCATCGCAGGCCTTGATGTCGTAAGGATCATAAATGAACCTACAGCAGCTTCACTTGCATATGGGCTTGACAAAGGAGATAAAGAACATAAAGTATTGGTGTTTGACCTAGGAGGCGGTACACTGGACGTCACAATAATGGAATTCGGAGACGGTGTCTTTGAAGTGAAGAGCACAAGCGGAGACACGCAGCTAGGCGGTACAGATATGGACGAAGCGCTGCTGCAGTTCATCTGCAAAGAGTTCCAGGACAAGGAAGGCGTAGACCTACTTAAGGATCCAGTATCAAAGGAAAGGGTCAAGGAAGCTGTAGAGAAAGCGAAGATAGAGCTTTCAACAGTAGTTGAAACAGATATCAACCTGCCTTTCATCACAGCGACACAGAAAGGCCCGCTTCACTTGAACAGGAAGCTTTCGAGGTCTGAACTTGAGAAGGTGATAGATCCTATTGTCAAGAGATGCAGAAAACCGATGGAGCAGGCAATAAAGGATGCAAACCTTAATTTGAATGATATTGACAAAATAATTTTGGTAGGCGGACCTACAAGGATGCCGGTCATCCAGAAATTTGTCGAAAGCGTTCTAGGGAAATCTGCAGAAAGAGGAGTCGATCCAATGGAATGTGTCGCTCAAGGAGCAGCAATCCAAGGCGGAGTATTATCCGGTGAAGTGAAGGATGTCTTGCTTTTAGATGTCACTCCATTGAGTTTGGGAATTGAGACATTAGGTGGCGTATTCACAACTCTCATCCAGAGAAATACGACAATCCCTACAAAGAAGAGCCAGGTGTTCAGCACAGCATCTGACAACCAGCCTGCTGTGACAATAAGAGTAGGACAAGGAGAGAGGCCAATGTTCCAGGACAACAAGCTGCTTGGCCAGTTTGACTTGGTCGGCATTCCGCCAGCTCCAAGAGGCGTGCCTCAGATAGAAGT
>JAMPXQ010000017.1 GCA_023701075.1 Candidatus Woesearchaeota archaeon | reverse complement strand
TAACGGAAATTTAGGCAACCCTTTAGTTTGTGATGCTGTATATAATTCATTTCCGAAAGTATCATCTTCTATGCACACTAAGTCTGGAGCCGCAGTTATATCTTGAGAAAAAAAGATCATAATTAGTAGTAAGAAGATTATAATGTTCATCCGCTGCATTTTCCATACACCTTTAGTCCTTCAGTCATGAACCTGAACTGGAAAGTATCCCTAAATGTCTTGTCATAGAATGAGCTGTAGTCATTTATCTGGAAGATATCATTTGCAAAATAGATGTTAGTGAGCTGGTTTATCTTTGTGAAATCTCCGCAATCTTTCTCAAGATCATAATATTCCTTCGCTGCAGCCGCATTTGCAAGAGCTTTTTTGGCCATATTGAAATCTGCACCTAGGGGCACAAATACTTTGGTTGTATAAGATTTTGACTCTCTCTCAGCATTATCCAAACTTATCTTCAGAGGATATAAGAATTCAACTTCTACTTCCTTGTCGTTTATGAGTATTTTTGCCTTGACAGAATAATCATTAGGTTTTATGATGCTTAAGCCTTTTACAGATTCCATATTTGAAAAATCTGTGCAGGTGATGAATTTTTCCTTAAGATATTCTGCAAGATTGGCTTCAAGTATTTCAATAGTAGGTGAGATATCTTTTCCATCTTTATACCAATAGGCTATCTTGGTTTCTCCTAGCTGACCATATGCCGGAGCATCATCAAAATAGCCGCCGCTCACTCCTTGAAGATATATCGCAGGAACTGTCTCTTCAAACATGCATTTTTCGATATAGCTCTTCATCTGGTCTGCATAATTGTCTAAACTGAAGCTTTCCTGGTTCCTTGCCAGATTTCTGGAAGAAAAGACATAGATTGCAGAAATGATTATGACTATCCCTATTATGATAATGATGGCTACCTGTCCTTTCTTCATTCTCTCCCAAGCACATTAAATTGCATTTCCCCTTTATATTCTTTTACATACCCGGCAATCTTAACTGTCTCGCCAATAACGAGTTCATCTATCGCTTCATCGAAAATAGGCATCTTTATCTTGCCGCTATCATCTTCAAGCATGAATTCGCAGACCCTTCCTTCCCTTCCGAATTTCGTGAACGTTCTCACATCCCCTCTGGAACTTATCTTTGCTTTAATTATAGCTCTTTGCCCGATTATCAGTTCAGATATTTTCATCATAAATCTTTAAGTTGGTTTCCAAGGACAATGGCCGCGCATACAAGGACAAGGTTCTTTATCACATACTGCCCTAGTGTAGATGGGACGAATGGGAAGCTTACCCAAGAGAGTGTTGGCATGGTAACTAAGGTAGATAATGTTCCAAAGAGATATAACATCATGATGTATGGTCCAAGTTTCATCAATGGTTTGATTAAGAGGCTGATGCCGATAAGGACTTCCAGGCATCCTACTGCCAATATCGCCAGTCCAGAAGACAGGAAAGGCAATGTCTTTGCAATAAGCGCATTAGAATCACTGAAACCTAGGATTTTCAATGCACCAAACCAGATGAAGGTTATTGAAAAAAAATAACTGAAAAAGATGATGCCTTCTCTCTTCATGAAGCCTGCCTTTAGCCTCTTAGCTTTGCTTATTTTCATCCTACGCTGAGGTGTATCACACCGTTCGCAAAGAGTATTAATAGCACTCCAAGCCCTATCAATAATAAGCCAGTGAAAAGCCTCATCCATCTCTTCTTGTCATCCTTCCAGTTCTTTATCTTATCAGGATTGACGCCGAAATAGACCATCATCATGATTACTATGAGCGGAAGCACGAATATGAAATTATAGATCACCATCATCCAGAACACATTCCAGCTCATCCCTATTTTTGCAAGAGCAGTGGTTATGGCAAGGTAAGGCCCTCCTGTGCAAGGAAGTTCGACTGCAGCGACGAACATGCCTAAAAACACGCTGCCTCCTATAGTAAGATTATTTATCTTGTTCATGATGGTCTTCGCATGCTTTGCAGGTATCTGTAATGATATCCATTTCCCATGCCAGAAGAAATCTTTTATTTCGATGAGTCCCATGAGAATTACAATCACACCTACTGTCCAGCCTAGGTATATGCTGATGCCCGGGAACTTCTGTATGAATGTCAGGAGTCCAAAACCAGCAGCGAGATAAGTGATGAAGACAGTGGTTATGTATATCGAGCCGATGGCCAGCATCTTCTTCTTGTCTTTAGAGAGTTTTAAGAGCGTTGCAATCATTATGACAAGGACGCCTATTGCGCACGGATTGATTGAATCTACAAGCGCAGTTGTTATGACTACCGGCCAGGTCGGGAGTGTGACAGCTGCCATTTTTACTGCCCCGGAACCTTGCAGCCGCTCTTTATGGCCAAGGTTTCAAAAGTAGGCTCTCCAACTTCTCTGGTGCCATCCGCGAATTCAAAAGTAGCATAGTTCTCTATCTTCTTCTCTATGCAAAATTCAGACTGCTCATTGTCTCCTCTTGCGTCACATTCTACATATTTGACATATTGGAAAGAAGGTCCGAAGTTTTTCTTGACCCTGGCACAGTGCGGGCACCAGAAAGTGCCATACATTGTGACTCCCTTTTCAGTGAGGCATTTTGCAAATTCATCCACCTGTTCCTGCGGCACTTTCTGTGTCGAACACGCAGATACGGCAATGATCAGTAATGCAAGCAAAGCAAGGTATCTCATTTTTTAAGCCTCCATGTCAAGATGAATAATGTTAGTAAGACCACGTCAAGAGCAATGCAGAATATGCAGTACGTCTTGAGGATGAAGTGCTGCACCAAGAACAGGTATCCTCCGTAGAACACGCCGAACAGGGTGATATACCTAAGCCAGACTATGGTGGCTTTCTTCTTGATGAAAAAGAAGTCTTTTTTCTTGAAATACGAATCAAACAGCAGCCCCATGAATATGAGCGTCAATAAACCGAGGAACGCATTGGAAGTCATAAGGTCAAAGAACCAGTTTATGCCAGCCAGATCTACTATTGGAAGATTGAGCCCAAGATCGATAGTAAGGAGATATGATAGCCCGTCAACATTTGCATAAGGGCTCTTGTTCACGATGCCGCAATCGAAATTATTGCCGAACGTGCAGAACTTTGATGCAGAAGGCGTGAAATGTTCATATAGCAGGAAAAGCGAGATCAGCATTCCTAAAATTAAGACAAAAAAGATAGGTTTTTTCATTTTTGTTTCTCTAGCAGAAAGGACAGCCTTCTTCTTCGTCTTCTTTCTTATCTTCTTTCTTGACTGGTTTTTTTGCTAGCGGTTTTTTATCTGCCATTTTTTACAATCACCTTCTGTTATCTTGGAAAGGAAACTATTTAAAGCTTTTGATAGACCAAAAGCTTATGAGATGCACATGGGCTGGAGCAGATCCATTGATGATGAAGTATCATGATGAAGAATGGGGTATCCCGATTCATGATGATAGGAAGTTGTTTGAGTTTCTGATACTCGAAGGTGCGCAGGCAGGCCTCTCATGGTCCACTGTCCTGAAGAAAAGAGAAAATTACAGAGCAGCGTTCGATGGATTTAGTTATGAGAGAATAGCAGGATATGATGAGAAGAAGATAGAAGAGCTGATGCAAAACCCTGGCATCATAAGGAACAGGCTGAAGATTATATCTACAGTGAATAATGCCAGAGCATTCATGAGGATGAGAAAGGAATTTGGATCGTTTGACAGCTACCTCTGGTCATTTGTTGATGGAAAACAGATAAAGAATTCATTCAGGTCGCTAAAGGACATCCCTGCAAAGACAGAGCTTTCAGACAGGATCTCAAAAGACCTAAAAAAAAGAGGGATGAATTTTGTCGGCTCCACGATAATCTATGCATTCATGCAGGCTGTAGGAATCGTAGATGATCATACAGTAGATTGTTTTAGACACCAGATTAGCGTAAGGTAAGACACATAAAGGTATTTAGCACTTAGGTATTGTCACTTCAAGCATTCCTAGGAAGAAGACATGTTTCATCTTTGAGAAATCTGCTTTCTCGCTTAAGGCAATTGTTTTGTCAAAATATACTGAATTGAGATCTATTCTTCTCTCTTTGGCATCTGTAGTTATTGTTGCAGTAGAGGCTATGACATGTACAGAATTATCTTCACAGGTTATGATGATGTCTTGCTCTCTCACACCTGCCATCTCAAAGACAAGCATATAATTTCCATCTCGTTCATCGATATGCATGCCGTTCATAATGATGGTCATGGATAGAGATATTTAAAGAATCTCTTTAACAGAATTCAACTGTTGATAAAAACATGATAGAACAATATTAAAAAGATAAGAAAAAAGAGCTATTTGCTCATCTGTATGACTTCTGCTTCTTAGCTCTAGCCTTACCATGTGTGCTTGGCTTGTGGGTCTCTTTGAGTCTCACATCTGCTACAAGAAGCTGCCTGTCATATGCCATGAAGACGCTCTTTAGCTTTGGATCGAATTCGACCATTGCTTTTGAGATTGCTATCCTTGATGCATCGCTCTGGCTGTTTGACCCGCCGCCCTTTACAGTCACATCGATATCTACCTTGTTCCTGACTTCTTCAGAAAGGATCAAAGGTTCTTCAATCCTGAGCCTATATGGGACTGGCTCATAGATGTTGAGTAGGCTTCCGTTCACTCTTACAACACCTGTGCCTGGCCTTAGTACTGCCTTAGCAATCGCGGTCTTCCTTTTTCCTGATTTTATTATGATTGTCTTATTCAAATTTAGCACCTAGTCTCTTTGATAGTTCACCGATTGTGACATATTGGTAATTTGGCAGCTTGGACTTGTGCCCGTCTGTTGGATGCACTATCTCCTTGCCGTTGAACTCCTCTGGTACGCCGATATAGCAAAGCACTCTTTTATGAGCATCCCTGCCTCTCGCCTTATCATACGGGAGCATGCCTCTGACAATCCTTCTGAGGAGCCTGTCTGGAGACCTGTGGATGAATGGGCCTTTCTTTGGAGTTCCCATCCCTACTCTATGCAAGAAATCATCAAATATGATCTTTTTCTTGCCAGCGATTATCGCTTTTTCAGAGTTCACTATTCTGACTTCTTTGCCTTTTAAGGCTTCTCTTGCAACATAGCTTGCGAGCCTGCCTGCAACAATATCCTGAGCATCGACGATTATCATCCTAATATCCTCACTTTGTTTCCTTTCGGATTCTTTTTCAAAAGCTCTTGAATTGAAATAGCCTTACCGCCGGCTTCCTTGATCTTGTCCATTGCATTTCCTGAAAAGTTGTAAGCTGCAATTGTCGCCTTCTTCTTAAGGTCGCCCATTGAGAGCACTTTACCAGGGACGACAATGGTCTCATCATCCTTGCAGTATCTGTCGATCTTTGACAGGTTCACTATCCTTCTCTGCTTTGTAGGCTTCTCTAGGTCAGTTGCTACCCTTTTCCAGATAGCGACATCCTGTTCTATCGATGCCTTTTTCAGCTCCATTATTAGTTGCGTTAATTGTGTATTTTTCATGTCTTAAAAACACCCTGTGTTTTTATGTTTTTGAAATCCTTCGATTCCAGTTATTTAAAGGCTGCGGGGGACGTGATTCGAACACGCGCACCCTCTATGGGACAAGGCCCTCAACCTTGCGCATTTGGTTGCCCGGCCCTGATTTCTCATGGCCTCCAGGCTCTGCCACCCCCGCATTGAGTGGCTAAATCAATTTATTGAGCTCATCAAGCTTGGCATTGAGTATGTTTAATGCTTCGCTGATCATCTCTTTTGGTGGCAATTGCCCCCATGACTCCAAATTGAATATGTATTCTGTCTCATCATACTCCACTTTGATTATCTCTGGATTGATGTTTGCGACAGCGTCAACCAGATTGTTATCAAGTATCAGCTTCTCCTCTATCTCTCCTTTCTTGTTGAATATCTGTGGTGGATACATATCCTTGTATTTCTCTAGATCCTTGCTTTTTTTGATTGTGATCTTTGGGCTGTAATTGTACCAGACATGCCCTGGGCTCCATTTTGCATGGTCCTTCCCTTTTCCTAGGACAGCTGTTGCAACAATCTCTAGCTCCTGGTCTTTTAGGAGTTTCACGATTGGCATCTTTGGATAAACTGGTTTCACTTTTGGATCCTTGCTCTTGAGGTCTGATGCATAGACTGTCTTTGGGCCTTTTTCCTTTAGCGTAAGTTCCAATGTGCACACTGCTTTCTTTTCGTCTATGTCTGCCTGTGTCTTTGGCAGCTCATATGAAGTTAGGTCTGTTGTGAGTGGTATGAGTCCGAGCCTATGCGTCAATATCTCATCATACATGGCTGAACTGTTCTTTCTGATTTCAATGTCTTCCATTGCCATCACTGGAACTTCAGTCAGCATGATTCTCCTGAGTGCATTGCTGTAAGCTGGTGAACTTTTCTTTAGGAGAAAAGTTGCTTTGTTCTCTTTTTTTGAAAGCATTTCAATGCTTGCCATTTATACCCTTCTACCTCTCTTTCCTCCTTTCTTCCTGCATCCGTCATGTGGAAGTGGAGTGACATCTTCTATGATTCCTATTCTTAGGCCCATCCTTGAAAGTGTCCTTACAGCTGCTTGCGCACCTGGTCCTGGACTGTTTGGCCCGTTATGGCCTCCCGGAGCTTTGATCTTGATGTGAAGGCCGCTTAGGCCCTTTTCGAGTGCAATCTCTCCTACTTTCTTTGATGCAGCCATGGCTGCAGTCGGACTGCTCTCAAGCCTATGTGCCTTGACATGCTGTCCGCCGGAAGATATTGCGATTGTCTCGCTTCCTGTGATGTCAGTTATATGGATTATTGTATTGTTATATGATGAATAGATATAACAGATTCCCCATCTGATGTTTGATTTGTCTCTCATTTTCTATCAGGCCTTCTTCTGCCGCCTCTCTTTTTGTCTAAGCCAGCTTTCTTGTATTCTGCCTTGACTTTCTTCTGGATCGGGACCCTTTCTGGGTGTTCATCTGAACTCATTGCTGATTTTTCAGTGAACCTAAGGACAGCTTCCTCTTCGCCATTCACGATATATGACGGGCTTGTGAGTTTCCTCTCTCCTATCATTATATGCTGGTGTGTGATGAACTGTCTTGCCTGCTTGATTGATCTTGCAAGGCCTTTCTTGAAAATCAGTGTCTGAAGCCTCCTCTCGCATAGGTCTTTCATTGTCACTGCCAAGATATCTTCAAGCACTGCAGTCTCGCTGATAAGCCTCATCTTCTTCATCCTTGCGATGAGTTCGACTTTCTGCTGTTCAGCCTTCTCGTCGTGCTTTCCGATGAGTCTCTTGACCTGTGTCTTGAAGACTCTAAGCTTTGAGATTACTCTCCATAGCTCTACTTTATTCTTGAAGCCATACTCTTTCATGAGGACTTTCTCTTCGTCAATCCTCATCTTCTGCCAAGGATGGCTTGGCTTGTTGAACTTTTTTCGTAGTGAACGTGGATCTCCCATTTTTGATTACCTACTTAGCAGCGTCCTTCTTCTTCTTGACGCCTACTGCTTTACCTTTATTTCTTCTGAAATTTGATTTTGTTCTCTGTCCTCTCACAGTGAGTCCGACATTGTGCCTTACTCCCTTATAGGACCTTATTTTCTGCATCCTTCTTATGTCCTGTGAGACTGCAAAAGTCAAATCACCTGAGATTATGTGTTTTGTCTCTCCTGCTTCGATATCATATTTCCTGTTGAACATCCATGAAGGGATATTGTATTTGCCAGGGTTGGCTATGACTTCCTGAATCCTATCTACTTCTGTCAAGTCCAAGAGTCCGGCTTTCTTGAATTTGTTCACATGTGCTGCTTTGCATACAGCATTTGAGAAGATGAACCCGATCCCTTTGATCTTTGTCATGGCAATCAAGATGGACTTGCTGCCTGTGACGTCAGTATTTGCAATCCTTACGATGTGTTTAGCTTTTTCTTCTGTCATTTTGATAGTCAACCCAAGAATTAACATGTTATTAACCCTAACGCGTCAACTCGGGTATGATAAAGCTAGGAAATATCAGTGGTTTATAAATATTTGGGTATTGTACCCTTGACCTCATTCAACACACCATCTAAGATCAGAATATGAACGAGACATAGAAGTGAAGCATGTGTATCAGATAGAATATTATGGTTGACGCCGTGAAATTTACGCCATGATACAGCATCTTTTCCGGTGTCTCATCTAAGAAGACTGCATTCAGGAGGAATTTTAGCAGGTAATTGAGGCCAAGCATGATGAATGCTGCCCAGAAGAAAGGGATGGATCCCATGAAAGATATCCCAAAGAACAGCAAAGGATGCCGGATTATTTTTACGATATGTCTAGGTTCAATAGATAGCAGCAGGAACCTATTGATAAGCGACATTATGAAGATGACGACACCTAAGACCGGAGAGAAAAAATAGCTTGCAGTGATCCCGAAGATGAATTCGAAATCTATCGGTATGAAAGGTATAGTCCTTCTAAGTATTGTCTTCCATACATCTATTATCTCAAATAAGAACAGCAGGACGATTGACCTATAGGTCGAAGACAGCTTTATCACAAGCGCAATAAGGATTATCTTGAATATGAGATAGAGTATCTTATAATCCCTTTTCTTGCTTTTTTTAGGCATTATCAGTGAAGTTATAGGTTTCTTATATAAAAATGTTCGTCAATGATACAGATGAAAAGGAGGACGACCGCCGAGAATCGGACTCGGGCCTGGGGATCCACAGTCCCCCATGCTACCATTACACAACGGTCGTCATAGATAAAACGAAACTATCCTTATTTTAAAAATTTATTGAAGATTATAGGTATTTGCCATTGTCCTCCAAAAAAATCTATGCCTCAGATCATGATCTTGAGGAACAGCTCAGCAAAGCCTATGAAAAGCACCATGTTGAATATGACATTTGAGATTGCATTGCCATATGTCTCAAAAGGAGAATAGCCTAGCACAACCTGCCTTATTATGGATATAAATACATTTATGACAATCGTGATGAGAAGCCCAAGGTTCACTATTCCAATGCCTGAGAATATATCTGCAAGCACCGCGGCCAGCATATATCCTAGTATCATGAAAAAATATGCTGCCTTGATCTTTTGGATCCACATCATCTGCACGAATTTTGTGATGAATGCCGCGACCAGGCCATACATCAGTCCATATTTCACAGTGATGAGGACAGCTGCAAAAGTCGAGAGCTCTGGGTCCAGTGGTGGATCAAAAGATTTCTTGAATGCAAGCATTATTGTGTTTGCGACAGTAAAAGCAGTGATGAATGCCACAGGGAATATATCTATGATAAAGGATGCAGCAAAGATTGCCAATCCGATGATGATCCATTTCTTATCTAATTTGAAATTTATGTTCTCAAGTCTTTTTGGCATCAATTATTAGGAGAGATGTATAGGACTTATAAACCTAACCTTGAATAATTTGTTAAGCTTATTTTTGCTCATAGTATTTCTCATAGTATATTTTATTCTAATAGTTTATCTAGGCTATAGCTAAGATATCTATATAGGTTCTTCCTGATTATCGGATAACAATAAGATGCATGAAATCGCTAATAATATAAATCTCGTTTTTATTTTATAGGCTCATGTATATTGTTTTCGAAGGTACAGTAGGTACAGGAAAATCGACGCAGTCAAGGTTATTGTTCGATCATCTGAAAAGGAGCAGTTCTGATAGGGAAGTGATCCTGACTAGAGAGCCAGGTGGTTCCGAGATTGCAGATTCTATAAGGAAACTGGTGCAAGGAAGCAAGTTTGAAGAGAAGATGGATTATGTCGCTGAAGCATATCTCTATGCAGCTTCAAGAGCGCAGACCATAAGGAATATCGTGTCTCCTGTGCTGGAAAAGAAAGGGATTGTCATCTCTGATAGGAGCTTCATCAGCAGCTTGGCATATCAAGGAGTTGGACGTTCTTTAGGGATAGATAAGGTCATGGAGATAAATAAGACCGCTGTCTCTATTATGCCTGATATCATAATATACATGGACCTTGATCCGAAGGTAGGGCTCTCCAGGACATTTGACAAGGATGGCGACAAGTTCGAGAAAAAAGATGTTGATTTCTTCACGAAGATCAGGCAGACATACCTGGATATCTCTGGATCTGGGTTGATTACAGGCAGATGGATTTCGATTGATGCTACAGGAACAAAAGAAGAAGTATTTTCAAAGATAATGAAATCATTGGAACCTTACTTTCTTTGAGGTTGTAGGTTCACTGGTATTTGTCCTGCAGCACCCGCAGTGGTGGAGGACATCAATGCTGTTATCCATCTGATGGCTGAAGAGAGAGCAGCTCTTCTGGCCGAAGAAATGCACCGCATGGTCGCAGGAATTGAATTTCTTTAGGGCTTTCTCAAAAACCGGGACATCTGCTTCAGTATTGTCAAGAGTCATAGGGTTTCACCTTTGGATTGTTGTATCATAGATTATTTATTTTATATTACATTATAATAAGACACCTAAAATAAGAAGTATATATAAAGATTATCTTTTTTACCATTACAAAGTAACAATATTTATATAAATCAACTTTTTACCAAGGTCATGCATTCACGCGAAACTAAAGACATTGTTTTTTTGGATGTGGCTTCATATTTGCCTTATAGGCTGAGCGATGTTTTGATATATGGCTCATTAGGACTAAAGATATTGGCAAAGATGAATGATTTAGATTTTGATACGCCTTTCATTGATCAGGTTCATTCTGGATTAGAAACAATCATGACATATGCCATGCTCATGCATTCTTGTTTTGGTGTAGCTGAAATGATCCAGGAAGTAAGGTCATCTCAGATTTGGGATATTAATGATGTGCCATTTAGAGATGAAAGAACCAAGCATGAATTTCTTAATAAAAACCAATTGAGAAGCGATGTAAAAAAATTGATAAGAGCAATTAATGAAGAATACAGTGAAACAGATCTCTCTCTAGATGAACTTAACGATCAAGTTGGTGATGCTATTGAAAGATATTTGTTTAAGCGTACTGGAGAAAAAATTGGGTTCTCTCATAAAATTAAGCAAGGAAACCAGATATTTTATGATTATCTTGGTATCATAGGGCTCACAAATATAATAGATAGAGATATCACATTATTTAAAGTCAACAAGCATTTCAGTCCGTTTGTCAGTGCCCATGAATTCTGCCATCGCATTGGCTATTTTAGAGAGTTAGATGCAAATGCCATAGCTTATCAAGCATTGATTGAATCAGGTAACCCGGTATTAAGACAATCTGCCAGGTTGATGCGGTTGGATTATACGCTAGACCTGTTGCTGCATGATTCAAAAGATTCAAAGATAGACACTGCAAGAAGATTCGGTCTTAAAAAAGAGCTTTGTCCGGATATGGAATTTTATGATGATAATAGAACAGGCCTTGCAAAGCTGGGTTATAAATCATTCATTTCTGCATATGGGCTGATGATGAAACTGACAAAGCAGAATGGGATAGGAGGATATTCACTAGGATTCATAAACTATCTGCATTTGGCTAAAATAAAAATATAAGAGATTAAGCTTTTTCTTCTTCAATGAAACTGTCTAGCTTCCTGCTCTTGATCATTTCTTTGAAACTCACTTTTTTATTTGCATTGTTGTCTTTCATCGTCTCTTCACCTTTAATTCTTGCCTGTGCTTCCAAATCCGCCTTCTCCTCTTATAGTGTCATCGAGATTATCTTTCAGTATCAGGTTTGCCCTGGTCACCGGCTGGATAAGTATCTGTGCAATCTTCATGTCCTTTGTTATCTTGAACCCTTCTTTCCCAAGGTTTATCATGACAACCTTTATCTCTCCTCTATACCCACTGTCGATGACGCCTGCCATGGTCTTTATCGAATTCTTTGATGCATAGCCGCTCTTGTCCCATACAAGCCCGACAAAACCTTGTGGTATTGCCATCTTTACACCTGTCGCGACAGTCTTTGTCTCTCCTGGAAGGATAGCGGTTTCTTCACTGCTCCTAAGGTCTATTCCAGCATCTCCTTCATGCGCATAGTGCGGAGTCGTCATCTCCGGATACATCTTTAATATAGCTACATCTACCATTTTTCATCCCCCGTAATTTACTTGATTAAGAACAAGAAACTAATTATTATTTCGCTTTAAAAAGACTATTAGTTTGCAATATATATTTCAAAGAAGGATAAAAAAATCATTTGCTGAACTTGAAAAGTTCTATGACTTCATCCTTGACGATTTCTCCGCTGATGGCATCTATCTTGATATTGAGGACTTTAAGCGTCTTTGACATGAAAGTTATATTCCATACATTCCCCATGCTCATGTTCTGGAGTATCACCATCTTCTGGTATGGCTTATATTCTGGGTATTTTGATTTCTGCAGATCATCAGATTTCTCCATGGCCTCGGGGAAATCAATTTTCACTTTCTCTATCTCAAGGCGTTTCACATTCCCTTCCTGGAATATGTCTGATTCAGGGTTCTTGATTATTGTATCACCTATGACAAAGACAGTCACAGTGTTATTCGGGTTGAAATATCCTATCTGCCACTCTTCCTTGATATCATCCCCTATCATGATGAACCCGTACGCAAGGAAATTCTCATCCTTCTTCCAGTTCTTGAAGTCTTTTGATTCCTCAAGTTTCTTTAGTACCTCAAAAAAGCTCATAGTTTTCCCCTTATCTTAAGGTCATATAAGACCTCTTCTATCTTCTTCAAGTTCCATTTTATGGAGTCTGATTTCTTCCTAAGTTCCCCATTCCTCAGATCGAATTTCAGGAACTCTTCATATATCTCAGAGACAATCTCTTTGACTTTCTCGACTTCTTTGAAATCTTCTTCAACGACACTAAAGACTGCTCTTCTTGCGAGTTCTCCGGTGAGGTCGCAAAGACCTGAGAGATAATCTTCGATATCAATCCCTAATGTCTCTGCAGTAGGAAGCTTTCCCTGCATATATCCAAAGTATGCAGCAGCTTCAGCATACTCTTGCAGTGAAGAATCATATGCGCCGACATACTGTTCGCACGAGCTCATCTGTTTTTTTGCTTTCTCGATGAGCTTTGCAGCCTCTGTCATGTCCTTTCTGTGTATTGCATAGATGGCCTGCTTGCTGGCTTTCCCTATTTCCCTGGAACGGGATATCATGTCTTCTCTTTTGACGTCCCTTGCCTCCAGCTCTTTTCGGATTTTCTCAAAATTTTTCTTATCGATCATGCATCCTAAGAAAGACGATTGGTTAATATATGTTTTGGCCAAAAAGATATTATCTATGGTGCATATATCTACTAATGCTTAGATTTTTTTATAGACATCTGCGCTCTTCCCATTTGATTCAAAAGTTGCCGCTTTTTCAAGTTTGGTTGCATCCATATTATCAAATAGATTGTAGCAATTGGATTGTCTGGAAAAATAGACTATGTCAAATCCCTCATCCATGTTCTGCATTTCCACGATGTCAATGGCACTGCTGACATATCCCATATTAGGGTCACTGAGTTCGCTTGACATAGGCCAGCATGTGAGCACTCTTTTGTCTGGATAGTTCTGTTCGATAAATCTCGCTGCATGTGCATGAGTCTTGGCTATATCTGCATATTCCATATTGGTCTCTAGCATCCATCCCGGAGGGATGCTTCTTTGTCCATTCCATGAAAAAATAAACAGTATTGAAAGGATGAGAAAGAACGGTATGGCAATTTTTTTAGAATAGCTATAGATGATGCCAAAAGATATAATGACTAGCAAAGGATAAAGAAAAGTAAAATATCTTGGCAAGAAAGTAAAAAATGAATGGAATAGTACATAGCTCATGAGTATATAGTATAATGTTTTTTCTTCAGGTTTGAATTGTTTGATGAAGATGAACGGTATCAAGAGTAATATCCTATACTGTGAAAAAAAGTCAAATATCCTTGACCTGAAGTCAAATAAGAAACTAGAGGATATTCTAACCGCTGTCGGTATATAGATGTACCATCCGAATAGATATTTATTTAGTAATGTCCAGATGATAAATACAACTAGAGGGATGGATAAAACTGCAAGCGTCTTTATATTTGCCTTACGTTGGAAGATCCATAAGGATGTCAATAGGAAAACTAGGAGGACACCTAGTTCTCTTGTCATAATTAATAACGTGGCAGATATTGAATATATCAGGATATTTTTTTTAAGGAAATAGTAGATGGTGATAAATGCAAAAGGGATCATGAATGTCGTGCTCATCGCAAGACCGGATTGGCTGAAGAAAATTGGGATTAGGAAACTTGTGATTGCAGCAGCCATGCCTAGTTTTGTGTCATATATATGTTCGCCAATCTTGAAGATATAGAATAATGCCGCTGCAGTCGCAAGCAGCACAGCAAGCCTTGCTGAGAATATGCTTATCCCAAATATCTTGAAAAATATTGCCAGGATAATGTAAGATACTGGTGGATGCCCCATTGCTTTTTCTCCTATGAAGGGCGAAAGATGATTGTCATAAGACCATATTGCAGAAGGTATGTCAACCCCGAGTTCATCCCAGAAAAAAGGATAGTTAAACGTATCATATTTTAATAGAAAGACAAATGATAAGAGGAACAAGAAGACAAGGATATCTTTTGTTTTAGTTTGTTTCATGGTGAATATGAACTATGCTTGGTTGCTGAAACTAGCGTTTTTTGAAAAGTCCCATGAACCAGTTGGCCATCGCCTTCCATACTGAAGTCTTGCTCTTCTTCTCAGGGGGTTCATTTTTCTCTTCGATTGGTTCATCTGATTTGTTTCCATCTGGCTGTGCAGCTTCTTCTTGGACTATAGGCTCTTGAACTGTGGTATTGGAAATCTGCTTCCAGATCAAGACATTAGAATAGGCTCTTGCCTGCTTGCCATATAGCTCATATTCTTTGAAATCTTGCGTAGTGAATGGTTTATATTCCGTAGAGATGATTCCATTTGATCTCAAGCTGGATGCTATATGCGTATCATTATGCTGGGTTATCTCAAGTTCATATACTTCGTTGTTGCTGTCTTTCACATCGATGCTATTGTCTTCACTTGTCGCATTGAACCTCCTCTTTTTATCATCTTCAAAGAAGAGTATTGATTTCCCTATGCTGCCGCTTTTCTTTGCGAGTATCTGCCCGCCTGAAAAAGTTGTTTTTTCCCCTGCGTCCAGTTTATCCAGACTAAATTCAAAGAAAGTAAGGGAATCTGCCCTGTTGCTCTTTATGCCTATCAGCCTTAGGTTATATACCGGAAAAGTATCGGCATTGCTCAAAGTATATGTGACATCTGCAAGGTCTCCTTTATACATCGTGCTTTTGGAAAGCGACCTTGATATTGTCACAGAAGGCTTCTTTGGTTTCACCTTGAGCTTTTTTGAGGCTTCGCTTTTTCTCTCGCCTAAAAGTTCATAGTCAGCAGAGAAATTCATTATGTATTCAGTGTCTTTCTCGACATATCCGGGAAGCACGGTGATTTCAAACGTCTTGCTCTTAGATTTATTCACTGTGCTATAGAAAGAGGTTGCACCGATAGCCTGGACAGGCAGTATGGATTTGAAATCGACATTGAGGTTTACACCTGCAAGATTTTTTATGGTCACAGTATATTTCACAGGCGTATTCTCATACGCTTCACCGTTCCCTTCAACAGATAAAGTGATCCCTGATGGCTTGACAGTCAGTGTCTTCTCGAACTTTTCAGAGAATCTTGCATTGTCTTCTGAAAGATAAGTCAGATTGAATTTCAGTTTGTAGCTCTTCTCAGTCTCTAGCTGGGGAACCTGCATGATGCTGTTTAGCAGTATGACTGTCTCATTCCCTTTTATCAGCAGATGATAAGGATCAGAGAAGTTTGCAAAATCAGAGATTATCTTAAGGGATACATTCTTTATGCTGGAATATGCATTCTTGTTCTTCAGCCTTGCAAGGATCCTGACTTCTTCTCCGGAATCTATCTTG
>JAMPXQ010000141.1 GCA_023701075.1 Candidatus Woesearchaeota archaeon | reverse complement strand
GCATGGATCTCTCCCTGCCTAATCTTGAGATTAACCCCTTTCAATATCTCCTTTCCGTCAATACTCGCATGAACATCAGTTATTATCAATTCAGACATATTATCACCTATAGCAGATATCGCATTTGCCATCTGTGTGGTTATGCTCTTGGCAAACCTCGCAGATAAACCTTGATTTCTTTATGAGCCTCATGATGCTCTGCAGTTCGCTCATGAATGTCGCACCTTCAACTATCCTCTTCGCAGACTGCTCTATCGCAGCCATTATTATCTTTCCAAATTCAATATTGTCGCCGCGTTTCCTATTGAGATACTGGCTGACTGCAGGTTCAGTTATGCCCATCATTCTTGCAATCTCCTTCTGCTTTATCCCATATTTCTTCAGCGCGATTACAAATTGTCTCCTTATGGCTGGAAGTATCAACCATACTTCAATCTCTTGAGGTGTTTCCATATAAAGTTAACAATTGTTAAGAATATATAAATTTAATGAAATACTGTTCATAAAGGTATCTTTTCAAGAATCGTGCAAGCATCAAATCCATATGCACAAGAAAACAACTAAAAAAATAAGCTATACCATCATAATGTTTCCTGAAGCTCGTTGTTCTTTCCAATGTGGCCCTTATAGACCGTTGTCTTTTTTTCAGTTATAAGATAGACTGCCTTGTTGAAAAGGGCACTTAATTTCGGATCCTTCAATTTCTTCTTCGCGATGTACGCTACTGTCTTTGTAAGATCATCGAAGTCTGCAGAAGGCGTATTGAAACCTTGGACAAATGCATCCAGCGTATCAACGAATTTCACTATCTGCGCTTCCAGGCTTTCCGGATTCTGGTACTCTTCAAAGTAGCCCATGAACTCTTCCTTGTTCTTGAAATTGCGAACCAATATCTTGAAGGCTTGATTTTCTACCTTGTCAAAGACACCCCTGGCAAGATCCTTTGCATATGTCCCTATATCTCCAGTTATGGTCTCTCCAAGATCATGCATGAGCGCTATCTTAAGCACCTTATCCTTATCAATCTCCCAACCATCATCCTTCAATTCAGATGCCAGCATATATGCGAAAATCGAGACTGTATAGGAATGGGCAGCTACAGAATCTGCTTCGTTCCTCTTAAACCCAGAATAAAGGAAACCTTGCCTGGGAAGCTCTTTTCCAACCTGCACAGTCAGGAAAAA
Source organism: Candidatus Woesearchaeota archaeon (assembly GCA_023701075.1). GTDB lineage: Archaea > Nanobdellota > Nanobdellia > Woesearchaeales > GW2011-AR15 > GW2011-AR15. Next base: position 2,204 of record JAMPXQ010000141.1, on the reverse strand, counting down.
TTCCAATATGTTTGATAATTGCTTGTCATTCATCTTTCTTCACCAATCTCTCCAACTCTTCCTGAAATTCCTCAGGATCCTTAAAATCTTTGTATACTGATGCAAACCGGATGTATGAGACCTTATCCAGTCTCTTCAGCCTTGTCATCACCAGCCTTCCTATCAAGGTAGAAGGGATCTCTGTGCTCTCCTTGTTCCTCAGATGGTATTCCACATCTGTCACCAGATTCCTTATCTCCTCTATAGGAACAGGACGTTTCTCACACGCTCTCACTATGCCGCGTTCAAGCTTTATCTTATCGAACTGCTCCCTGCGTCCGTCCTTCTTTATTATTATCAGATCAAATGAATCTATCCTTTCATATGTCGTATATCTCTTCTCGCAGTTTAGGCATTCCCGTCTCCTTCTTGTCGCATTCTCGCTTTCTGTAGCTCTCTTATCAACAACCTTGCTCTCAATGCTTCCACAATAGGGACATTTCATGCTACCTAGAAAAAGAGGGGTGGGATTAAAAGGTTTCTAATGCGTCTATCTAATGACAATACTAGCGTAACTTACGCTATTCCTGAAATCTCCAAGGACATCGCCTGAGGTATAATAATCAACCAATTCTGCCTTGTATCTTGTGCCCTTGAAGAGCGAGAGCAGAACCAGTATCCCCATGTAACCACAGATAGTCGTACCTGTCTTCTTCAGATGATCATTGAATCCATCATAATCAAATCCCTGAATATATCTTATTGACTGCATATCCAATGTTTTCAGATTTTCTTTTATGTCATCCTTGAATGGCACATAGCCATAATTCTTTCCAAAATGCGTGAAATCCGAACTGACGATTATCGTGACATCATCTTCATCCAATAAGAACCTCAGGCTTTGCCCCAGGCTATAGGGATCAATATCTGTGCCCAGTGAAACTGGACAGAATGTGAATTCTTTTAACTTTGATTGCAACAACGGAAGCTGGACTTCAATAGAATGTTCTTTCCTATGTGCTTCTTCATTTACCTGCAGCACCTCCCTTAATCTTTTAAGTAGAACCTTATCGGACTTCACTATGCCAAGAGGTGTCTGCCAATCCTTCTCTGAGAGTCCAGTGGAATAACCATAATGGTTCGGACCAAGTATCACTAAACGTCTAGTTAAATCAAAATCATAGGCTTTCATCGCGCATCTGCCTGAAAAATAATATCCTGCATGTGGGACAATCAATGCTTTTGCCTTTCCAAGATGCGCTGTTTTTGCTCCGATACATGCGCCTATCTCTTTTTCCAATTCTTCTTTCTTTGCTGCATAGAAACTTCCTGCAACAGCAGGCTGTCTCATAATAGCTTCACCGCTGCCTCATAGACATCATCAACAGATATAGATCCCATGTAACCTTCCCTATCCACATCCTTAAATGTCCCTTTGTCATTCTGAATCGAAGGCGGCAACCTAGTCTTGTATATTGAAATATTATTTTTTCCATATGGCCCCCAAAGGACCGGCGTATTAGGGCCGAAGAGACCAATTGTCCTTGTGCCCTGCGCTGCTGCTATGTGCATAGGGCCAGTATCATTACTTATGAAAACATCGCACTTCTTTATCAGATAAAACGTCTCTTCAAGGGAGAATCGCCCTACACAATTTATAGACTTCTGTTTCATCATGGACCTTATCTTAACTACAACATCCTTGTTTGAAGGGCCATCGATGAACAGTATTACTACTCCATCTTTTTCTATCAGCTTATCAGCAAGCCTTGCAAAACGGTCTTCAAACCACATCCTTGATTTCACTGTCTCAGCAACGCCAGGTGTTATACCTATAATCTTTTTTGCTTTCAACCTCTTTACAAAGCCATCCACTTTTGCCATTGCTTTCTTACTCACCTGCAAATTTTCCAGCTTATCCGTATCATACCTAATCCCTATAAGCCTTATCATATCCAGATAGTTCTGGACCATATGCTGATCCTTCCTAAACCTTGTCTTATTATTATATAGCATGCTCCTCCATTGATCAGAAAACCCTATCCGCCGCTTCCCAAGAAAAAACGAAATGATGGCGCTTATGTTCAGATAAGGCTCACAGTCAATGACATAATCATAGTGCCTTGAAAGATTAAGTATTCCAAAACTTTCCTTATCAAGATCAATAACCTTATCAATATCATATGCATCAAATACAGACCTGATCCTTGTCCTTGTCAGGACAT
>JAMPXQ010000140.1 GCA_023701075.1 Candidatus Woesearchaeota archaeon | reverse complement strand
TGTCATTGGAGATGCTGATGGGACGTATGACTTCTCTGCCTTGCCTTCGCTTATCAGCGCGGCAGCTGGCGCAGATATGGTGATCGGCAGCAGGCTCAAAGGAAATATTGCAAAAGGCGCCATGCCTTGGCACCATAGATACATAGGGAATCCATTCCTTTCCGGACTGTTGAACCTATTGTTCCATACGAAGATAAGCGATGCCCATTCAGGATTCAGGCTCATCAGACGAGATGCTTTTGAGAAACTTGGACTCAAGACTACAGGGATGGAATTCGCTTCTGAGATGATAATCAAGGCTGCCAAGCATGGTATGAGGATTGCTGAAGTCCCAACCAATTATTATCCCAGAATAGGAGAATCTAAACTGAGCAGCTTCAGCGATGGATGGAGGCATCTTAGATTCATGCTGATGTTTAGCCCCACATATCTTTTTTTCATACCGGGAATAATATTGATGCTTTCTGGAATCATTACTACCTTTTTCAATGATGGCTTCTTTGGTCCACTATCTGCTATCATGGGATACCAGCTCATCAATCTTGGGCTCTATTCAAGGATCTACAGCATCCATACTGGATTTGAAAAAGAAGACAAGCTCATCAGTTTCATCGCCTCAAAATTCCCGCTTGAGAGAGGCATCCTGCTTAGCATGCTGTTATTCATTGCCGGAGCCATATCATTCAGATTCAGGCCTCTATTTGCACTGACTCTTGCAATAATCTGCTTCCAGACATTTTTCTCTGTATTCTTCATTAGCATGATGCTGGTGGAAAAAAGTGAAAACTAAAATATCACTAATCGCCGGCCTGGCTGCTGTCTTATGCCTATATGCATTGATAGATCATCTGAGCGCATCCACTTACCTTGCAGACAACATCATCTCTCTGCCATATCTGCAATATGGGACTGAGAAGGCCAAAGATAAAGAGATGGGGATAACATTAGACATAAAAAATGAGAGCTATCCGGGTTATCTTATCTATGATGGGATACTAGTGGATACTGATGGAAACCAATATACTTCCATAATGGACTACATGCTGCCTAATAATCTAAATGCTTACACCCATGACCTACTAAGACTGTATAAAGATGACAGGACAAGATCTGTTGACAAGGAGTATTATATCCATCATGAAAGGGCTTATCTGAAGAACAAGAACCTTTTATTCATCACAAAGGAGTTCAGGAACATTTCCGGAAAAATAATATTATTTGACAAAATCATGGAATTGGACGCGAATGGAGAGATAGCCTTTGAATGGTCCACATTGGACATGCAAAATGAGCTCAATACACTCATAGGCAATCTTCCTGAAAATACGACTTTCCTCAATTATGGTGAAATCAATGTCTCAGATCAGATTAAAAAAATCCTGGATCTTCCAATTGGCCAGGATTACTATGATTATTATCACCTAAATGCAGTATCTGAGATAATTGGATCCCCTTATCCCGGAGATAAACGATTCAGAGATGGAAACCTGCTCATCAGCCTAAGAAACATAGACACTATCCTAGTGATCGACAAAAAGACCAAAGAAATAGTATGGCATTATGGACCAGGGATTCTGCTTAAGCAGCATGCCCCTATCATGCTAGAGAACGGAAACATACTTGTATTTGATAATGGAGACAATACCAGGAACCATTCCAGAGTGATTGAACTAGACCCGATATCAAAAAAAATAATATGGGAATACGGCAGCAAATCAGATGAAATGTTCTATTCAGAATACCGAGGGGATGCCCAAAGGCTTCCTAATGGCAATACCTTAATTGCTGACGGTAATCATGGGAGAGTCTTTGAAGTCACCAAAGAAGGCAAAAAAGTCTATGAGTTCTTCACCCCAAAACTGAATGCAGATGGACATAGAGAAAATATTTATAGAGCATATAAGATTGAGAAAAACATATTGAATGATATCCAAAGATGAGATATTCAATGCCTAATGCCATATCATACCTGATAAGACATAAACACGGACAAGATACAAAATGAAGATTGCGATAATCTATGACATGCTCTACCCTTATTCCATAGGCGGAGCTGAATGGAGGAATTTCTCCTTAGCAAAACATCTGGTCTTAAGAGGGCATGAAGTGCATCTCTTCGGGACAAAGATGTGGGCCGGTGAATCCATAAAAAAAGTATCTGATAGGTTCTATATCCATGGGATTTCCAGCTACAATGGGAAATATTTTAGAGGAAGGAGGAGAATATTTGAACCGATCAAGTTTTCCATAGCGCTCTTCTTTGAACTATTGAAACATGATTTTGATATCCTGGATGTCTCAAGCTTCCCTTATTTCCCCGTATTTTCTGCCAAGGCTTACTCCATCATTAAAAAAAAGCCATTTGTGACAACATGGCATGAGTTCTGGGGGGATTACTGGAAAGAGTATAACCGATCAATAGCGCCTATCGGGAAAATCATCGAGATCATATGCGCAAAGATTTCTAAAAACAATATATGCGTATCAAGACTCACAGCTGAAAACCTCAAGAGATATAGCAAATGCACATCAATAGAAAACTGGATTGAATCTGAAGAGATAGATAAAGCAGCACCGCTAAAAGAGAAATTCGACATCATATCTGTCGGCAGACATCTGAAACACAAAAATTTTGACAGGCTGCTTAGGGGAATTGCAATAATAAAAAGGAAGAAACAGGATATAAGAGCCATGGTAATAGGAGAAGGACCTGAAACATTGAACCTGCTAAAACTGAGGGATCTGCTAGGCCTGGAGAAGAATGTAGAAATACTGAGCTTCTGTGGTGACAAGATGCTGCTTTACAGATACATGAAATCTTCCAAGGTCTTTGTGCTGATGTCTGAACTTGAGGGATTTAGCATAACTGCGTTTGAAGCTATGGCCTGCGGCCTGCCAGTCATCACGCTTGAATCCAGAAGGAATGCCCTAAAAGATTATCTACCAAAGGAGAACATCATCAAAAATGAGATTGAGCTTGCGTCCTGCTATAATAAAGCAAAAAAATCAAGCATCATGTTTGAATCTGCATCCCAAGTAAAGAAGATTGAAAAGTTCTATCGTGGCCTCATAAAATGATCTACATCATAATAGGCGAAATATAGCGGAATAGTTAGTGTTATAGAAAGATTTTCCAGCCTGCCTAGCCTTATATCTGCCATGAAAGCATGAATGAAATAATGGACATTGTAGATAAATATCCTTAGGATCAGTTTAAATAAGCTACTTGGATTAGGATAACTATGGAACGACCATCTCCTTGCCATAGCCAGCACAGAAATGAATGTATCTCTCTTGAGATGATAGCATATTGCTTCTGGGACATAAGACAATAAATATCCTTTATTCTTTAGCCTCATGGATATGTCAACATCTTCATAATTTGTCTT
>JAMPXQ010000139.1 GCA_023701075.1 Candidatus Woesearchaeota archaeon | reverse complement strand
ATAGATGATTGCAACAATCCCTATTATCATGTTTGCTAAGTGGGATATCCCCAGGTTGCTGAAGGAGAGGCATGCCAAGACATTCACCGGATAGAGAAGGACCCTATCAAATTCACCTGATCTTACCATGTGGCTGAGCGACCAGTCGACTTGCTGGAAAAACAGCCTGTCTATGGCATTTATGAAGATGAATATGCCTTGGAAGAGTATCATCTGTTCAATTGTCCAGCCGGGAAACCCCTTTGTGCTCATGTATATTACTAATGTAATGAATGGCATTATCAGGTCAAATGATATCAATGTCAATGTCCTCAGCACAAAATTGAACCTATAGGCTATCTCGCTTCCAAGAGCCATCTTGAATGATTGAATGAAGTATCTCATCATCCTACAGCACCATACCTTTTCAGAGCTATGCTCCATATAAGTTTTATCAGATAGAACAATATTATTACCCAGACAAGCTGGATGAACATGAACTGGAGAGAACCTATTATCCCGAACTTTCCTAGATATACCTGGATGACACCGTATCTGATGTAATAGAACGGCATGAATCTTGAGACGAACAGGAATCCCTGGCCGAAGAACTCAAGAGGTATGTGCTCTCCTGAGAGGAACCTTATCCCAAGGAACATAAGCCACTGCATGCTCTCAATCTTGCTTATCCAAAACGCTAAAAGCCCCATCAGGTATCCTATCATGAAATTGAGGAAGAATGCAAGTATCATAGACATCAGGAAAAAGAATACGTAGAATGTCACCTGGAGCTTGAATATGAAAAATGAGATGATGAATACAGGGATGACTTCGACAAAAAATGCGAATGCGCGTTCTGCAATGTCTGAAGCCAGGAGTTGGCCGAATATCGGGAAAGGCTTCAATAGGTCATCTGTAAGTTCTCCTGATATTATCTTGTCTTGGAGGGCGTTTCCTACCATGTTGAATATGAAATGGTTCACAAGCATGCCTATGACATAATATGCGATTATGTCTTCGAAAGTATATCCTTTTATGACATCGGCAGTACTGAAGACGGCTTTCCATATGAAGAAGGTCATCAGAAGCATCAAAGGAGAGATGACTATGGACGCCATGAAGCTGAGCTTATAGACTACGCTGGTCTTCCAGTACATCTTAATGTATGACACCAGTTTTTTCAGCTCCATAAATTATAAGGATATCATCCAGTTTTTATATGCTATGTTTTTATATTCCTAGATTTTCGTATGCACCATGACCTACTATGATGATATCTCTGAAGGATATGAGGAGCTTCATAAAGAGGAGCAGGAGAAGAAGATAATGCTCATCAAGGCTTTCTTTGAGCCTAAATCCCATGAAAAGCTCCTTGATGTCGGATGCGGCACAGGTCTTACTACTGAGCCTTGGCAATGCATCAGGTATGGGATAGATCCTGCAAAGAAACTGATTGAGCGGGCGAGGCAGAAAGATATCATCGAATATAAGATTGCGCCAGCAGAGAACATACCTTATCCTGATGGTTTTTTTGACCATGTTGTTTCCATCACAGCCATACAGAATTTTTTTGATATAAGAAAAGGGCTCCTTGAGATCAAGAGAGTAGGGAAAAAAAGCTTTGTCCTAAGCGCACTAAAGAGAAGCGGAAAGATAGATGTGATAAGACAGCTCATAAATGATATGTTTGAAGTAAAAAAAGAAATTGAAGAAGAAAAAGACCTTATTTTTTTTGCTTCTTAGCTTCTTCTGCTTTCGGTTCTTCCTTGACTTCTTTTCGTTTCATCCTGTTCATCGCTTTAACTACCATGAATATTGCGAACGCCACTATTATGAAATCCAAGAGTACATTCAAGAATGCACCATATCTGATTGCAACTGCTGGCACTTCTCCTGCTGCAGGCTTTAACACTACCATCAGGTCCTTGAAATCCACTCCACCCAATAGGAGGCCTACTGGAGGCATTATTATATCATTGACAAAAGATGTGACAATCTTCCCGAATGCGCCTCCTACGACAATACCTACAGCAAGGTCTACGACATTGCCTTTCATTGCAAATTCCTTAAACTCACCCATCATACTCATATCATAATCACCCGAGAATTAGTTATGGTGTGAAGTTTTTAAATATTTCTTTATGGAAAGAATCTTTCATGCAACTTTCTGTATCTGGCATCATTCAGCTTTTGCATTTCTTATGTTGAATACCATGACGCCGACTATTGAGACTATCGATGTAAAGAATATCGAGAATAGGATTATCTCAGGGAACTGAGGTATGATTATCCCTTCATTGAATGGAAGGAATGCCAGGAGTGTCGCAACAAAACCTCTTGGCATCATTGTAGAGATTATGAATGCGTCTTTCTTATATTTCTTGTCTATCCTTGTCATCACTCTTGCCGCTATGTATCTTGTGAGCAATATTATCGTTATCAAACATAATGTTATCAAAACGACTTTAAGTGAGATTGCTTTTAGGTCAGTGATTATGCCTAGGAATATGAAAAAGAATGTCTTGATGAAAAAAGATAGATCCAACTGGATGACTTTTATAGATTTCAATGACCTTATATGCATTTTTGTATAATATTTCTCCTTTAGATTAAGGAATTTGCTTATCGGATGCAGGTTCCCTAGGAGAAGAGAAAAGAACAGCACTGAGATGACACCGCTGCCGCCAAAGAATTCTACAATCCCATATTGTAGGAACAAGAGCCCTAGGACGAATACATATTCTTTTTTCTTATGTGCTGGTATCCTTTTGCTCAGTTCAAGCCATATGATGAATGAGATGACTGCGAATACAGATGCTATGGCCAGCTGGACTACGAAATTCTTGGCAGTCACCAGCGCAGAATCAAACAGGGTCTGCGAGTGCTGCTTTATCAGGCTTATTATAGAGACTGAGATTATTATGAGCGTAGTGTCATTTATTATCGATTCAAGAATCAACAGATGTTTTACATCCTTATTCACTTTCAGTCCTTCTAAAAGCGTCTGCACCATCACTGTCGTAGTTCCGCTCGAGACAACCCCAAGGAGCATCGCATGCAGGATGTTCCATCCGAAAAGGTAATGCACTGCAAGCCCGATGCCTACAGTGGAGAGCAGATTCACGATGACTGTGAATATCGTTGCATGCAGCATCTTCTTGACAATCAGGGAGATATCAAATTCAAGGCCGCTGTCTATCAACACTATTATCATTGCTATGACTGAGAATATCCCTGCAACACTCTTGAGATTTGTAGGGTCAACAATCCCAAATACCGGGCCGACAAGTAGCCCTATTATTATCATGAACAAGGATTCAGGTATCTTGCTTTTCTCTGAGAAAATGTTTGCAATATAACCTATAAGTATTATCGCTCCCAGAAACAACGTGACTTCAAGACCAGTTATTTATCTCCCCTCTATTTAGCAGATAGGCCAATGATTTAAAAATATTTTCTTAATGGATTAATACTATCCTATCTCTTCTTTTTTTTAGTTATCATGTCCTTGAGTTCCTT